>JAFDJI010000563.1 GCA_019307545.1 Deltaproteobacteria bacterium
GACGAACCGGGCCTGCAGCGCGTAGTCGTCCCCCGTTTGGCTGAGGTAGGCGTACACCGCGCCCGTGGCAAGGGTGCCGGCTTGTGTAGCGCTGGGGTCGCCGACGAGGATCTCCTTCATGTCGTCGACGTTGAGGTCGGGGAAGACCTGGATGGCGGTGCCGTACTCCTCCGTCGAATCCGTGTCCACCGGGAGAGTGAGGTCCGCCGCGTTCGCCAAGAGGCCGGGCCCGGTGCGACGACCGGGGGTCCCCCAGACCAGGGCCAGCTTTCCCACGCTGTTGTCGCGGTACCCGACGAGCAGGTCGTCGTAGTCGTTGCCGTCGAGGTTCGCCGCCGCCAATGTCCAGCCGACCTCCGCGGCGCCACTCCCCTGCAACTCGGCGTCGGGGCCCACGCCCACGTCCGAGAGCAGCCAACTCGTGGGGAAGCGGCAGTCTGCGGGGCCGCCGATCCCTTCGTCACCGTCGTCGCAGTCCGAGCAGTCGTCGATGTAGTCCGACGCGGGTTGCACGCAGGCGTTTTGGGTCTCGAGGGGTGAGCCGAGGGAGTCGTTGTCGCCGTCCAGGCACCATGTGGGGGCGTCGAAGGCCGCGTTGTCCGGGGTGCCGTCGCAGTTGTCGTCGTTCTGGTTGCAGAACTCCGGGGCGCTGGGATGGATCTTGCCGTCGTCGTCGTTGCAGTCGGTATGGTCGTCCACGTAGCCCGACGGCTGCTCGGATTCGCAGGACGAGGCCATCGGGTTCCCATACCCGTCGCCGTCGTTGTCGTGGTACCAGACGACGTGGGCGTCGTCGTCTGCCACCCCGTCGCAGTCGCTGTCGATTCCGTCGCAATCGTCCAGCAGGTTGGGCGCGATCGTCTGGTGCTGGTCGTCGCAGTCGTCGGCGTTCGACACGAAGCCCTCGGGTTGGACGCAGGCCTCCAAGGGGGACCCGAGGGCGCCGTAGCCGTCGTTGTCGCTGTCCAGGTACCAGGTGGACTCGTCGATGGCGCCTTCCTCGTCGATCGAGACATTGCAGTTGTTGTCCTGGTTGTCGCAGTACTCGTCGGCGCCGGGGTAGATCTCCCCGTTCAGAGGCTCGCAGTCGCCTTCGGCCTCGGTGTACCCATCCTCGTCGAGGTCGATAAACCGCTGGGGCATGGTCAGCTCCGGGAGCTTGCAGGCGCTGGTCGCGAGCAGGAGCAGCAGGGCGGTGCGCATCGGTAGGTGTCGGTTCCGGGGAGGGTGGCGGTGGAGTCCAGGGTACCGCATCTCAGAACCCCTCTCCGAACAGGATGTAGGCGGTCCCCGTCGAGGACTGGTCCCCGTGCGCGCCGATGATCAAGTCGTCGTAGGGATCCCCATCCACGCTCCCGTTGAGCGTGACGGCTTGCCCGAGCGCGTCGTACCCATTGTTGCTGTTGAACCGGGCCCGTCCGGCCTCGGAAGCGTAGATCAGATCGTGGGTTCCACCGAGTGTCGGGCCACCGTAGAACAGGTAGACGCTCCCGCTGTCGGGTCCGCCGGCGGTGCCGACTGTCGGCACCCCGATGGCGATGTCGCCATAGACGTCCCCGTCCACGTTGCCCATCCCCGCCAGAACCTCACCGGCGTGTGCCTGTGCTTCCGGGCCGTCGAAGGAGGCAATGCGCTGGCCAGCCGGCAAGGTGTTCAACGACCAGTCGCTGTTGTCGAGGTCGCCCGAGATCAGGTAGACCTTCCCGTTCTCGGTGCGGCCCAGGCTCGAGAAGTCGGGGGCGCCCACCAGCAGGTCCTGGTAGCCATCATCGTTCACGTCACCGGCATTCGCGACCATCGAGCCGAAGTGGCCCGCGCTCGACTCTTCCCCCGTGATCTTCACCTCTGCTTGGTTCATGTAGTCATAGGTCAGGCCAGCACTCGGATCGCCCCGGAACACGAAGATCATGCCCCTCGGGTCCGTCGTCGGCCCTGGGGGCACGAGCTTTGCGCCCACGATGAGCGCGGGCCAGGGGTCCGCCATCCACACCGACGCCAATCCGGCACCGAACGCCATCTCGAGGTCCGGTTCTGCGGTGATGGCCGAACCAATAATGGAGAGTTCGACCTCCCCGGAAGCGCCGCCGAGGCCTCCCGTGATGAACACGACCCCGGTACCGAAGTTCGCCTCGGGTGCGGAAGTGGCGACGGAGACGTTCGATCCGAGGAACCACGGGAGCAAGGCCATGCGCTCGCCGGTGCGGTCTCCGTAATCCACCCCCACGAACTGGGTCTGCAACGCGTAGGTGCCCCCCGTTTGACTGAGGAAGGCGTACACCACTCCCGTGCTGACGTTGTCGGCGCGTTCGGCGGCCGGGTCTCCGACGAGGATCTCCTTCACCCCGTCACCGTTGACGTCCGGGAAGACCTGGATGGAGGTACCGAACTCCGCGGTCGCGTTCCCGCCCCCGGACAGGACGTCGTGCACCACGTCCGCCAAGTCGCTGGCGCCCGCGGGACGCGTGCCGGTCCCCGGGACCACGGCGACTCTTCCCACGCCGCCGTCCCGGTACCCGACGAGCAGGTCCTTGTAGGCGTTGTTGTCGAGGTTCACCACCGCCAACGACCACCCGACCACGCTGTACGCACCCCCCTGCAGTTCCGCGTCAGCTGCGACACCATCGTCGGACAGTGTCCATTCCTCGGGGAACCGGCAGGCATCGGGACCGCCCACCCCCGCGTTGCCATCGTCGCAGTCCGAGCAGTCGGCGATGTAGTCGCCCACGGCCGGTTGCTGGCAAGCACTCTGGGTCTCGAGGGGGGTGCCGTGGGAGTCGCCATCGCTGTCCGCGCACCAGGTGGGGGCATCGAAGGCGTCGTTGTCGGGAGTACCGTTGCAGTCGTCGTCGTTCTGGTTGCAGAACTCCGTGGCGCCGGGGTTGACCTCACTGTTGCCGTCGTTGCAGTCGTCGTGGTTGTCTGCGTATCCGGCCGGTTGACTGGTGCTGCGGCAGTCTGGCTCCGAGGGCTCCCCGAAGCCGTCGCCGTCCTGGTCGAAGTACCACACCGGGCTTGCGTCCTCGTCCCACACCCCGTCGCAGTCGTTGTCGGTGCCATCGCAACCGTCGGACAGCCCGGGTGCAACATCCTGGCGCTCGTCGTCGCAGTCCTCGTCGTTCGACACGAAGCCTTCGGGCAGGTCGCAGGCCGTCATGTAGTGGTTCGGATCCCCATAGCCGTCGTTGTCGCCGTCCCGGTACCAGGTGGGCGCGTCGAGCGCGCCGTCCTCGTCGATCTGGCTGTCGCAGTTGTTGTCCTGGTTGTCGCACACCTCGTCGGCGCCGGGGTGGATCGCCGTGTTCAGGGGCTCGCAGTCGCCTTCGGCCTCGGTGTACCCGTCCTCGTCGAGGTCGATGAGCCGCCGGGGCATGGTCAGCTCCGGCAGCTTGCAGGCGCTGGTCGCGAGCAGGAGTAGCAGGGTGGTGCGCATCAGTAGGTCTCGGTTCCTGGGA
>JAFDJI010001021.1:0-944 GCA_019307545.1 Deltaproteobacteria bacterium
CCTGGGGGGAGGAATGCGCCGCTCCAACTGCATCTATCGGACCCCGGAGGGGCGTGAGGTGTGGCAGTCGCTCTACCGACGCTGCCTGGAGGCGATCCCGGTCACCACCGAATCGGTGGAGGTCGATACCCGGCTCGGCCACACCCACGTGCTCTCCTGTGGTCCGACCGACGCCCCACCGCTGGTGATGCTCCACGGCATCAGCGCCTTCGCGCCGGACGTCCTCATCGCCCACCACGACCTCGCGGACTGCTTCCGGATCCACGCGGTCGACGTGGTAGGCCAACCGGGTCGCAGCGCCGAGGCGTGCCCGAAGAAGACCGACTCCAGCTACGCCGATTGGCTGGTCGACGTGCTCGACGGGCTGGGCATCGAGCGTGCCGCGTTCCTCGGCAACTCCTACGGCGCTTTCATCTGCATGCGGATGATGGCCTACGCACCGGAGCGGATCGAGCGAGCGGTGCTCACGGTCCCGGTGTGCATCGCCCGATTCCACTACCGTCGAATGCTCCGGAGGCTGATCCTCCCCTCCTTCGCCTACCGTGGGCATCAGTCCTCGAGGCTGCTCGACCGCGCCTCGCGCGCCCTGTTCGCACCCGGTGAGTCCCCCGACCCTCGGGTGCGCGAGATGATCGGCGCGATCTTCGTGCACCTGCACCAGGACCCGATCCCGCCCCCACTCATCCGCAGGTCCGACCTGGCGCGCTACCACGCGCCGACGCTGATACTCGGGGCGGAGCACGATCTGTACTGCTCGCCATCGGAGTTGGTGAGCCGGTCCTGCCAGGTGTTCCCCAACCTGAGCGCGGTCACCGTGGTGGCCGGCTCGGGGCACACCTACCTCAATGGCGCGAGCGGCGAGGTGTTCCGCAGACGCACCCGCGAGTTCCTCGCCGAAGGCAGCTAGCGATCAGCGATCAGCGATCAGCCAGCGACGTCGAGGG
>JAFDJI010001021.1:974-2016 GCA_019307545.1 Deltaproteobacteria bacterium
CACACCAACTGCGGTCCCAAGGTGATCGGCTCGCCCAGGACGCGGAACAGCACGGGGTTGTACGCCAGGTTGTCGAGGTAGACCCAGGTGCCGGCGACGATGGCGGAGATCTCCACCGCCAACTCGGTGGCCTGACCCCAGCCGACCTGGACCAGGAGCCCGGGGGCGCTGGTGGGGGTCCGCCCAATGCGCCTCTCCAGGAGAACGGCCAGACCGTATCCGCCCAGCAGAAGCGCGCCGTCCCACAGGCTGTGCGCGACGATGAACACCGCTGGGTGAGCCGGGAGCGGTGCCGGCCAGTGCACCACCGGCTGCCCGGTCCAGGCGCTCAGCGCGAAGATCGGCACCTCCCACGCCAATCCGAGGGCGGCGCCCATCCAGAAGAGGCGCCAGGCACGTGAGTGAAGGACCCCTCGGCGACACAGGCCCCAGATCGCCAGCGGAAACGCGAGGGCGAGCGCCAGGTCGAGCGTGTAGTAGGCGGTGGGCAACCAGTCGGGCATGGAGCCTGGATATTGTAGTCCTGCGAAAGGGCATTCCGGCCCCCCGCATGGCGGGCATATGTGGCAAGGTCCACTTTGGGCCGTGGGACGAGGGAGGCTTCCCGATGCGTTCATTGCTGCTCGCCGTGCTCTTGGCCATAGCAACCCTTGGCCCCGTCACCGCCCGGGCGTCGGACTTCGCCTCCTGGGAGCGATCCGATCGCCGCGCCACCAACGTCGCCCGCACCGGTCTGATCATCAGCGGGGTCGGGCTTGGGATGTCCATGGGTGGCGTCGGGCTCCTGGTTTCCGCCGACGAGGGCCTGGATGTCGTCGGAACCCAGCTGGCCATCATCGGTCAACTGGCGCTGTACCTGGGGCCACCGTTGCTCGCAGGAGGTTCGCTGCGGGCCCGCCGCGCACTCAACGAGCTGGGTGCCGGAGGCCCGGGACCGTTTGCGGGCACGATGGCCTGGGCGCTCTGGGGCGTCTCGCTCGCCATCCCGGGGACGGTGCTCGCGGCCACGGCGGATGACCCGTCGGGGGTGATCCTGTACGGG
>JAFDJI010000096.1 GCA_019307545.1 Deltaproteobacteria bacterium
GATGGGCGAGGTGCTGGTGGTGGAGCGCGGCGACCCGGTCCCCGCGGATTGGCCCGTCGCCGAGTGGGTGGAGCCAAGGGTGAAGACCGCAGCCGGATACGCGCCCCGCGGCGACGCCGTGGACGTGTTCGTCGGCCAGGAGGGGACGCTCGGCATCATCACCCGCGCCACCGTTCGCCTCACCGACCTCCCCGCGGCGGTGATCGCTCTCCTCGCGTGGTTCCCGGACCGGGACACCGCACTGGACTTCGCGGAGCGGGCCAGAGCGCGCGTCCGGGAGGACCCCGCCGGCGCCCTGTCGCCCCGGTGCCTGGAGTACCTCGACCCGGGATGCCTGGAGATCGCCCGCAGCCAGGTGCCCGACATCCCGGATGATGCGCACACCGCGCTGTTCTGCGAGCAGGAGGTGGAGTCGTCCCATGGGGAGGAGCGACATCTGGAGGCGTGGTGGGAAGCCCTGGAGGCGTGCGGCGCCCTGGCCGAGCACACCCTGGTCACCACCGATCCGGCGGGCCAGGAGAAGCTGCATGCCCTTCGGCACGCGATTCCCGCTGGCATCAACGAACAGGTGGTCCGAAACGGAATGCCCAAGGTCGGCACCGACCTGGCGGTGCCCGACGAAGCGCTCCGGACGATGATGGACCACTACGAGGCCGCGCCGGTGGCGCACCTGCTCTTCGGGCACCTCGGAGACAACCACCTCCACCTGAACATGCTCCCAGGCACCGCGGTGGAGTTGGAGGAAGCCCGCACCTACTACCGGCGGCTGTCTCGGATCGCGGTGGATCTCGGGGGCACGGTCTCCGCAGAGCACGGCATCGGCAAGCTCAAGAAGGAGCACCTCGCTGAGATGGTCTCCCCCGCAGTGCTCGACCAGTTCCGACGCCTGAAGACCCATTTCGACCCGGGCTGGATCCTCGGCCGCGGAACGCTGTTCGATCGCTGACTTCCGCCTCCGCAAGGCCGTCCCCGGCACGCCAGGGGTGGCACTGGTAGCGGGTGTTGGGGTCCCACCCTTGTAAGATCCGGTCGGATCCGCCGTTGGAGCACTGAGTGAACGAGGGCGCCCCGCAGGCATCCCACAGAGACGACCTCGTCCCGCTCGAGGAGGAAATCCCGGTGATCCAACGGCTGCAGGCAGGAGATCGAACCGCCTTCGCCACCCTGTATGGCTGGTACGGCGACAAGATCTACCGTCAGGCGATCCTGCCGCGGCTGCCCAACCGCGAGTTGGCAGAAGACTGCCTGAAGGACACCTTCCGGACTGCGCTCGAGAAGATCCACACCTTCCAACTCGCCAACCGGAGCATCTTCTTCTGGCTCCGACGGATCGCCATCAACAAGGCCATCGATGTTCACCGACGCCAGCGGCGCGATCTCCAACTCCAGGAGTCGGTCAAGGTCGAGCCGGAGTCCCTGACCCAGGCCCCGCCGCGCCCGGATCGAGGCCTGGAGGTGCAGGACACCGCGCGAATGGTGCGTGCCTCCCTGGACCAGATGAACCCCCGCTACGCCGAGGCGCTCCGCATCCGCCTCCTCGAGGACCACTCCCGAGAGCAGTGCGCGGAGCTGATGGGCGTGACCCTGGGCAACTTCGACGTCATCCTCCACCGCGCCGCGAAGGCGTTCAGAAAGGTGTATCCGCCATGACCCCCGAGGATCAGGCACGACTGCTCGCGGAGTGGCTCGAGCGCCACCCCGGGGAGGATCCGCCCGCCGATCTCGATCCAGAGGTCGTCGAGGCCGTCTACGCCCTCCGAGCGGACCTGGCGCCCCCACCCCGGGTGACCGCGGACGACATCCTGGCCGAGGTGATCGCTGGGCCCCTGGTGCCCGGTTGGAGCGCAGACCTTGCATCCGATCCCGAGGCAGGGGAGGAAGAGCCGACGTCCGCAGAGGTGGTGCCCTTCCCCTCGGAGGTAGACAGGGAGGCAATGGCGGCCGGGCCGGCGCGCCCCCAGCCGGTGGCGACCCCCGCGGCCCGCCCACGACGCTGGGGCCGGTGGGTGGCGGGCACCACGGTGGGGACCGCGCTCGCCATGGCTGCAGCGGCGCTGCTGTTCGTCCGCACCCTGTCGTTCCAGGCAGACGAAGCGGCGCCCACGGCATCCGCAGATGCCCCCAGACAGGAGGTGGCCTTCATCCCCGAGGCGACGGCTCCCGGACCCAAGCGTGGCGCTTTGGAGGCCGAAGAGCCCGCGGTAGCCTTGCTCGACACCGACGCGCCCGCCGAGAGGCTGGCGGCCAGGTCCCGCCCTGCCCCTCACGCGACCTCGGGGCCACCCACCGTGATCGGTGGGATCGGCTACTTCGATGAGACCACCGCCCAGCCGGACACGCCGACCGCCAGGCCGAAGGTGGCCGCCGCACGGCCGCCGGTGGACTACGATGCCGTGGCTGACGGCTTCGAAGACTTGGAGCTGGATGGGGACCTCAGTCAGGAGACGGCGGGCACCTCGATGCGGTCGGGCGGTGGTACGGGGTGGGGTGGCAAGGGTTCGGAGGTCGGGTTGAGCACGACCACAGCGAGCACGTCCTCCGAGGCCGACCTTCGGAAGAAGGACATGCAAGACATCCCGGACGATGATCGCGTGGCGGCCGCAGTTACCCGGGGCCAGGCGCCGGTGGCCGGCACCGACAACGCCCAGCGCGAAGTGGTGGTCGTCGCCGCGGACCGCACCCGTGGTGACGAAGTCCCCGCAGCGACGGCGCCGCCAGCACCCGCCCCCGCCGATCCCTCCAGTTACCAGGACTACGGCACGGTCGCCGACGTGGGCGAATACGAGGAGGACGAGGAGGCCCAGCCTGTTTCGGTCGCCAGCGACGAAGTGGTGTTCATGCAGCGGCGACGCCCGCGGATCAGTCTCGGCGGCAGCGGCAAGGGCGAGTCCTCGCGCAGGAATGGTCGCGCATCCAAGAGCGAGGACGCCTCCCGCGAGGCCGAGATCCCCGAAGTGACCGTACCCTCCGAGCCGATAGCGGAGGTGGAGCCGTCGCCTGAGCCCGAGCCCGACCCGGCGTTCGCACGAGACAAGCCCGTCGAGCAGGCCAAGTCGAAGGAGATCGAGCACGCGCCCGCGAGCCCCGAGCCTGCTGACGAGTCGGCACCCGAGGACGCCCATCTGGACTCCCTGCGCGCCCGGGCCATCCCTCCGGAGCTTTCCGAGGAGGCGTTGATGGTATGGGCCCCGGCCGCGAACGCCGGAGCCAGCGAGCTGGCCACCGAAGAGGAGTACTTCCAAGGCGCCGATGCGCTCGAGGGTGCACTCGGAACACCCGCCCCGGAGGGGCAGATCTACGCCGCCCAAGCGGCGAACCACCGCCTGCTGGCTGGGGAAGTCGAGCAGGCGAACGAGGTCGCGCTCCATGGCCTGGCGATCTCCGACGCCAACACCCCCGAGCGCGCCTGGTTGCTGGTTCTGTACGGCGACGCCCTGCGGGCAACCGGCGAGCACGACCGCGCCGCGCGGGCCTACGAGCAGGCGATCGCACTGAACCTGGGACGGGCGAACCGCTAGGCGGGGTAGGGAGTCGCGACGACCTCTTGAGTAGCCGTCGACGCGACCGGCGCATATACGTCTTGCCATGCCTTTCCCGCCCTATATCGCCCGCGCCATCACCCGCTTCCTGGGGAAGCCCGACGTCCTGGACCGAGTGGACCGCCTGCACTTCGCCGACAGTGGGCACGGCTTCGACACCTTCGGTCTGAGCCCGGACTTCGTCGGGATGGGTGACGCCGTCGTCTCACCGCTCTACGAGAAGTACTTCCGGGTCCGCTCCCACGGCGCCGAGAACATCCCACGCACCGGGCCGGGGATCGTGGCCTCCAACCACTCCGGGACCCTGCCCTTCGACGGCATGATGCTGTGGGCGGACGTGCTCCGCAACAGCGACCCCCCACGAATTCCCCGGCCGATCGCGGACTACTTCGTCCCCTCCCTCCCCATCATAGGGACGCTGTTCGCCCGGTGCGGCATGGTTGGGGGGAGCCGTGGCAACGCTCGCGCTCTGCTCGAAGCGGGAGAGCTGCTCATGATCTTCCCCGAAGGGACCCCGGGAATCAGCAAGCCCTTCTCCGAGCGCTACAAGGTCCAGGAGTGGCGCATGGGGCACTGCGAACTGGCCATTCGACATCGCGCCCCCGTGATCCCGGTGGGCATCGTGGGGCCCGAAGAGCAGATGCCCCAGATCGCCGCCATCCCCTTCCCAGGACCGATCCCCTACCTGCCCATCCCCGCCACGCTCGTCCCGCTCCCGGTTCGCTACCACATCTACTACGGTGATCCGGTTCGCCTGGATACCGAGTACGACCCATCGGACGCCGATGATCCCGACGCGGTGCGCGAAGCCGCCCTCAAGGTGAAGGCGCGGGTCCAGGCCCTGCTGGACAAGGGTCTCGAAGAACGCGAGGGCATCTTCCGATGATGTCGATACTCGTCACGGGGGCGACCACGCCCATCGGGGAACGGCTGGTGCGGAGCCTCATCGCCGACACCCGGGTGGACCACGTGCTGGCGGTGGGCATCGAGCCCGAGGAAGTGGCGCTCCCCTTCTCCAAGACCAACCGCCTCACCTACATGCAGGTCGACCTGCGCCGCTCGCGCCGCGTGCACGAGTTGTTGTTCGGTCCGGCGCGGGACTTCGGGGTAGAGGCGGTGGTGCACCTCGCCGAGCACCGCAGTGGCTACGACAAGGGGCGGATGGTCCACGCGCAGAACGTCAAGGCGCTGTACTCGATGCTTTCGCTTGCCGACCGCCACCCGACCATCCGGCGACTGGTTCTCAAGAGTCACGCCGTGGTGTACCGGGTGAGCCTGGAGCTGCCGGTGCTGGTCACCGAGGACCACCCGCTGAACATGGGCACTCGGGTGCCGCAGTACATCCGCGACCGGGTGGAGGCCGACGTCACCGCATGTACGCGGATGGGGGTGATCAACTGCGAGATCGTGGTGCTGCGCTGTGCCGAGGCGCTGGCCCCTGGCACGGGATCCCAGCTCTTCGACCTCCTCAACGGGGCGATAGCGCTGCGGCCCGTCGGGTACGACCCTATGGTCAACATCGCCACCATCTCCGACATCGTGCAGGCTCTGGAGCTGGCGACCCACCGCAGCGGGGAGGGGGTGTTCAACGTCCCGGGATACGACACCCTGCCGCTCACGACTGCCATGGCGAAGTGGGGAACGATCGGCATCCCGATGCCCGGCAACTTGATTCGACCCCTGTATACGGCACGCCACTGGGTCACCGGGTCCAACTTCGCCTATGGCATCAACCGCCGCCGCATGCACTATGGCCTCATCCTCGATGGCACCCGGGCCCGGGAGGTGCTTGGGTACGTTCCGAGCCATCCGGTGGACTGGCCGGTGGGTGGTCCGATCCGCGACGTGGACTGACCCCACCACCCGCTTCCTCGGGACGCTATAGTCCCCCCATGCACGGTATATCGCTGCTTGCGCTGCTCCTCCTCGGCTGCTCCGGCGACCGGTTGTACGTCGCTCCCACCGTGATGGAGTGGGGAGAGGTGGACTTCCAGCAAGAGCAGCCGCCGGAAGGGTATTCCGCTCAAACGCTCCTCATCCGCAACGAGCGTGCGGGATCGGTGGAGGTCCTGATCGAGGACTTCGACGATCGCCTCGTCCTCGACGCACCGAACCTCACCAGTGGCGACCCTCCGCGCCTGCCACCATTGAGGTCGGGAGCCAGCCATGTGCTCACCGTTGGGGTAGGAGGCTACGAGCCCGGCGAGCGGGACACCCTCGTGAGTGGCGAGTTCACGGTCATCACCAAAAACCGGCGCCACGCGGCCGGAGTCCGATGGTCCTTCATCCCCATCCGCAACATCCCGGTGGACACTGGAGACCTGCGTTGACCGGGGATGGAAGGCCCACGCTCGCCCAGGGGTCCTCGCGGGAGGTACCATCGGCCACGGTCCGCGTCGTACCCTCCCCAAAGTGCCACGAGATCCGACTGGAGCCTCGATGAAGTTCCTCGCTGTTGCCTTCGCCCTGCTCGTCCCTACCACCGCTTTCGCCGGGAAATGCGACCGGTTCGCGGACCAGGCGAATACAGCGACCGGAGAGGCGCTGGTGCGCGCCTACGCCAGTTTGGCGGCCTGCGATACCGCCGCGGCGGACGATGCCTTTCCCGCCTTCATGCGCGCCTCGGGAGAGATGGACACCCTGGTCGCCCTGGCGCACATCGCCATCGACCACCAGATCTACACCCCGGTCTGGAACTCGCTGGAGTCGATCCGCGACTACGGCCAGCGCAGCGAGATCGCCCGTGGTGTGGGAGCCGGATGTGGCAGTCACCCGCAGGTGGTGCAGTTCCTCCAGGGCGCCTACTACGGACTGCGCGACATCCAGTTCCTCCAATGGGACGACGGGCTCGTCGCCTGCGATGACGAAGACCTGAAGACCTGGATGCGCACCATCGTCGCCGCGCCTCCGGCCACCAGCTACGACGAGAAGTACAGCGCGGTGATGGACGCCTACGTGAAGCACATGCGCTCGGACGCGCTCCCGGTGCTGCAGCGGGCGGCGATCGAGTCGTCCACCAGCGGGGGCCCCTTCAACACCATCATCGAGAAGATGGACCAGGCGGTGCAGCCCAAGGAGTTGGGTGCGAGCATTCCACCTGCGGACCGGGCTCGCTTGGAGGAATCCCTGGTAGCGATCGCCAATGAGGTCGGCCCCGAGCAAGCTGCTCTGGTCGCCGACCGTCTCTACAACGCTGGCTCCGAGGACGCCGCCGCGACTCTGCTTTCCCGCGTGTACCCGGAGCGGGTGCAGGAGAATGGGATGCTGCTCTACGGGGCGGCTTCGGTGGAGTCCTGCGATCAGGAGGCGATCATCCACTTCGCCAAGGTGTACGAGCCATCCAAGCGGTGGTCCATCCTTGCCGACATCGAGGCACCCCTGGCGGCATTCAAGCCGCGTCTCCGATGTGCGGCGGAGCATCCGTGGCCGATCGTCGCCACGGCCGAGCCCGTCGCCTCCGATGACGAGTTGGACGACTGGATCGCCCGCATGGTGGCCTCTTGGGAGGAGCGTGGGCTGGAGGCAAAGAGCCGCAGCGAGAAGGCGATCACCCTCCCCTGACTACTGGTGGTGGCGGGACATCCTTCTGAGCAGGCGTCTGAACACCCCGCGACGCCGTTGGGAGCCCTGCGCCTGGGCTTGCTCCTTCAGCACCTTCAAGGCATCCCGGGAGGTCTCGTCGGTGGGGTCGAGCCACGACGCCTCCTCGTAATGCTGCATTGCCTTTGGGAGGTTGGCCTTTTCGGCCGCCCGGCGCGCGAGTTCCCTGTGTGCCTGGGAACGGGTGGTGGGGTTTGGGTCCTCGATGAGAACCTGCACGAGATCGTGGTTTGCTTGGTTGACCATCAGTGCCCGGAAATGCGCTGTATTCAATCTACGCGCACGAGCCGTCTGAGTCCACCACTGGTTCATCACGGGCTCGCTGGATCCGCCGTGGCCTCGCCTCCCCGACCGAACAAGCCGAAGGCGCCACCCGTGTGCCAGAAGAGGATCCGGCCTCCCCAGCGCCCCGCGCGGACCTCCTCCACCAGCGCGTGCACAGCCTTTCCAGTGTACACCGGGTCGAGAATCAGTCCTTCCAGGTGTGCCACCTTGCGGATCACCTCCCAGACCGGCGGCTCCGCCACCGCGTAGGCCGGGCCCTGGTATCCCTCCACCACGCGCCATCGTCGGCCGGAGGGGGGCAGTGCTCTCGCTCCCAGCCGCTCCGCCTCTGACGCGATCGCCCGGACCCGCGTGGTGAAGGTCAACGCGTCGTCGCAGACCGCGATCCCCCGCACCGGACCCAGGTCGGAACCCATGGCCAGGCCCGCCAGGGTGCCCCCGGAACCCACCGCCACCACCACCCGGTCGAACCGCTCCGCAACCTGTGCGGCGGCCTCTTCCGAAGCGAGCACGTAGCCCATCGCACCCAGCCCGTTGCTCCCTCCCTCCGGGATCACATAGGCAGGCCGTCCGCGCGCCAACTCGGTCATCACCTCCTCGCGATGATCTCGATAGGTGGCGTCGTCACATGTGTGGACCTCTGCCCCGAGGAGATCGTCGAGGAGGAGGTTGCCGTCCGGCGCACCTGAACGTTCCCCCCGCAGCAGGAGGACGGGTTGGAGTCCGAGCTGTCGCGCCGCCACTGCGGTCGCCCGGCAGTGGTTGGACTGGATCCCGCCGCAGGTAACCACCACCTCCGCACCGTGGTCCACGGCTTCCGCGAGCAGAAGTTCGAGTTTACGGACCTTGTTGCCCGACAATCCGAGGCCGGTGAGGTCGTCGCGCTTGACGTAGACTTCGGCGCCCAACCACGAGGACAGGCGCTCGAGGTATTGGATCGGTGTGGGCAGTCGTGCCAGCTCGAGCCGTCGCAGGTGGGTCAATGCGGAGGCCCCCAAGCAGGAGGCATCATAAGACCTGTGGTCCTGATCACCGCGGACCGGCGAGAATCGAGCGGAAGCCTGCCCGGTCCCAAGGTCCGTCCGAGACGTGCGGAGGTGTGGGTCTCCGAGCCCTACCTGTCCGTGGTGCGTCGCACCGGAGCCCTGCCGCTCGTCCTTCCGCCGGGCGAGGCCGATGTCGACGGGCTGCTTGCCCTGGCTGGGGGCGTGGTGGTGACTGGCGGTGCCTTCGACATCCACCCACGTTGGTACGGCGAGCGGCCCGAGGGGCGGCTGGATCGCGTCGAGGAGACGCGCACCGCCCTGGAGATCGCGCTCGCGCGGGCGTGTCTCGATCGCGGTGTCCCCATCCTCGGCATCTGCGGGGGCATGCAGGCGCTGGCGGTGGCCTCGGGGGGGTGCTTGGTACAGGACCTGCCCGCACCCGACGCCGACCACCTGGAACACGAGCAGCCCACCGACCCGGCGTCGCCCTGGCACCAGGTGCACGTCGACCCGCCCGCGCGCCGGTGGCTCGGCGCCTTGCTGGAGGCGAACTCCACCCACCACCAGGCGGTAAGGGAGGTGGGGCACGACCTGGTGCCGTGCGGCTGGGCACGGGATGGGGTCATCGAGGTCATCGCGTCGACCTCGCATCCGTTTGCGCTTGGCGTGCAGTGGCATCCGGAGCTGATCGGAGACGACCGCCCGTACGAAGCACTCCTGGCAGCCATCAGATCGCGGTGCTGACGCCGGGCTGGTCGGCGGAAGCGCTCCAGCCGACGCGCCGCCTACGGCGTTCCCCTCGCGCCGCTGCGCGGCGCAGGGGGCCCTTGCCTCGAAGCGGCGCGCTGGCTTGGAGTGCTTCCGCCTACGCCCGGCTTCGCATCGCGGCGGATGTGTGAGGGAAGCACCATTCCCACCACCGCGAGTGGATCCGAGCGATGGTTCCACCAGTCCTCCGCGAGTGGATCCCAGCGATGGTCGCACCAGTCCTCCGTGAGTGGATCCCAGCAGTCCCACCCCACACTGATCGGGGAATCCCGTGGCGGAGTCCCTTCGAAGTTACCTTTTTGGGGGCGGAGTCCCCTCGAAGTTACCTTTCGGGGGTCGGAATCACCTCGAAAGTCCGCTTTGGGTAACTTCGACCCTGCTCCGCCTGCGAAAGGGTAACTTCGACCCGGTATGGACCGGGTACATGGGTGACAAAACAGCCCGGGGACATGGGTCACAAATGGACCGGGGACATAGGTCACACCTCCTCATGGAGGTGGAAGTGCCGTGGTTTCAGGAGAC
>JAFDJI010000564.1 GCA_019307545.1 Deltaproteobacteria bacterium
CCTGTGTCGGGGGGAGGCGGTTCATCGCCTCTCCACCGCCTTCGACTCCGTGACCCTGTATGGCGAGGACCCCGACGAACGGCCCGACATCTACGGCAAGGTCGGTGAGGCGGGGGTGAGTGTGCCCCACCTCGACGACATGAAGATCCTGTACTCGGCCTTCGACCTGTGCGCGCCCACCACCTCGGTGTCGATGACGATCAACGGCCCCGCCCCCATCCTGCTGGCCATGTTCTTCAACACCGCCATCGACCAGGAGATGGACCAGTTTTCGGAAGACCAGGGCCGCGATCCCACCGAGGCGGAGGAGGCTGAGATCCGCAAGAGGACCATGTCTGTGGTGCGGGGCACCGTCCAGGCCGACATCCTGAAGGAGGACCAGGCCCAGAACACCTGCATCTTCTCCACCGAGTTCGCCCTGAAGATGATGGGTGACATCCAGGCGTACTTCGTCGAAAACGACGTGCGCAACTTCTATTCGGTGAGCATCAGCGGGTACCACATCGCCGAGGCCGGCGCGAACCCCATCACCCAGGTCGCGTTCACCCTGGCCAACGGGTTCACCCTGGTGGAGTACTACCTCGGGCGCGGCATGGACATCGACCGGTTCGCCCCCAACCTGTCCTTCTTCTTCAGCAACGGGCTCGACCCGGAGTACACCGTCATCGGTCGGGTGGCGCGGCGCATCTGGGCCATCGCGATGCAGAGGCGCTACGGCGGCAACGCCCGGAGCCAGAAGCTGAAATACCACATCCAGACCTCCGGCCGGTCCCTGCACGCGCGGGAGATCGCCTTCAACGACATCCGGACCACCCTGCAGGCCCTGCTGGCGATCGGCGACAACTGCAACAGCCTCCACACCAATGCCTACGATGAGGCCATCACCACCCCGACCGAGGAGTCGGCGCGCCGGGCGGTGGCCATCCAGGTCATCATCAACCGCGAGCTGGGGCTCACCCGGAACGAGAACCCCTGGCAGGGGAGCTATTTCATCGAGCAGCTCACCGACGCGGTGGAGGAGGCGGTCTTGGAGGAGTTTGACCGGCTCGATACCCGGGGTGGGGTCCTGGGCGCCATGGAACTCCAGTACCAACGGATGCGCATCCAGGAGGAGTCCCTGTACTACGAGCGCAAGAAGGAGGACGGCTCCCTGCCCATCGCGGGGATCAACACCTTCCTCGACCCCACCAAGGGGGACGACTGGGAGCCGGAGACCCCGGAGCTCCGCCGCTCCTCACCGGAGGAGAAGGACGCCCAGATCGACAGCGTGCGCGCGTTCCAGGAGGCGCACCGCGACGAGGTGCCGGCGGCGTTGCTGCGGTTGCAGGAGGTGGCGCTCGCTGGCGGGAACATCTTCGCCGAGCTGATGGGGACGGTTCGGGTCGCCACCCTGGGCCAGATCACCCACACGCTGTACCAGGTGGGCGGGGAGTACCGCAGGAACCTCTAGCAGCCGGATCAGCGAGCTAACGCATCTTGCGGTGCTTCTCTGCGTTCGCCAGCAGGATGAGTTTCATGCCGGCGTCGAGCACCAACTCGGGCGGCGGGTTGTACTCGAAGTGGCCGTCCGTGTGGTGGATCGCCAGGATGAGCGCATCCGCCTCCTGTCGGAGCGGGGCGTCGCGGACCTGCCGCCCCACGCATGGAGAGTCGGGTTCGAGGACGTGCTCGACCATTCGGTGGGATTGCTCCTCGCCGCGGAGCAGGAAGTCGAGGAACTCGGTCACCTCCGGGCTGCTGACCTCGCGCACCAGGCGGACCCCGCCGATGAGGTGGGTGAGGACCACCGAGTCCGCCCCGGCCCGGAGCATCTTCTCGCGGGCGGAGGTGTCCAGCGCCTTGGCGACGATGCGCAGGTCGTTTTGAAGGGCCCGGGCAGTGATGGTCACGTACAGGTTCTCGGGGTCGTCGTGCAGGCAACACACCACGCCCCGGGCGCGCTTGATCCCGGCCGAGATCAAGGTGTCGTCGTCGGTGGCGTCACCCACGATGAAGAGGAACGGCGACTTGATCTCCTCCAGCACCTTGGCGATCCGATCCGGGTCCAGGTCGATCGCCACGAACAGCCGGCGCTTCGCCAGCATCTCCGAGATGACGTGCACTCCGGTGTCCCCGCATCCGCACACGATGTAGTGATCGGACAGCTGGTCGATCTGCTGTTGCATCCGGTTCCTCCTGAGGACACCGCGCAGGTCACCTTCGACGACGAATGCGGTGAGCGTGGAGCCGAAGTAGAGCAGCGAGCCGCTGCCGAGCACGATCAGCCCCAGGGTCCACTCGCGGGCGATGGGCAGCTCCTGCATTCCACCCAGCACCTCGGCGAAGCCGACGGTGGAGAGGGTGATGACTGTCATGTAGAGGCATTCCTCCCACGACCACTCCCTTCCCCCGATGGCGTAGTACCCGGTCGTCCCCACCAGCACGACCAGGAACAGGATCAGCCCAGCGTAGTAGACCCGTCGCCCGGGCTTGAGCGCATCCCGTGCGGTCGCCTGGGCCAGGCGGAAGGCGCGCAGCACGGACTGGGCGGGTTCCGGCGCATTGATCTGCATCAGCCCACCCACCGGGTTTCGTCCGCCTGGGGCTGCGCGAGTCCGTGGCGCGCCATCCAGCGGAGGTGGGACAGGATCTGGGCCTCTGCCACGGGCCAGGCGACTGGGGCGAGGTCGGTGTACACCAGACGCACCAACTCTCGCGGGGTGGTGACCCCCTTGACGTCCAGGGCCTGGCGGATCTGCTCGGTGCGCTGGTGCCGATGGGCGATGTAGAAAGCCAACAGCCCCTCTGCCTGTGGGAGCGCGTCGCCATGGGCGGGGAGGAGGAGAGACGGGCTACGGGACCGCATCGCCTGGAGAGAGTCCAGGTACGCGCCGAGGTCGCCGTCGAGTGGGGAGATGAGGACCGTCCCGATTCCCGCCACCATGTCCCCGGCGATCATCACGCCGCTGTCTTCGTCCTGGAACACCAGGTGCCCCGGTGCGTGGCCCGGGGTGAACAGGGCAGTGAGGCGGCGTCCCCCACACGTCAGGGTCTCTTCGCCCTCCCAGGCGTCGTCGACCCGGATGTGGTGCGCCACCAGCCCCGCGGTGATCGGGTGGGCCACGATGGGGATGGGATGCTCCGGGGTGGCGAATCGCACCCGCAGTGCCTCCGCGCCGGAAACGTGGTCCTGGTGGTGGTGGGTGAGGACGATTCGCTCGATCCGCTCCCCACCGTCGAGCCGCTCCTGGATCGCGAGCGCGAGGCGGGTTCGCTCGTCCTCCCAGGGGCTGGCGGGGTCGAAGACCGTGAGTGCGCCCTCGCCGACCACGTAGGTGTTGGTGTGGGTCGCGGGAGGGAGCGTGGGCGTCCGCACGGGGACAACGCCGATTCCAGCGGCGACGGAGCGCATCAGCCCAGGATTCGTACGAAGAACCACACCAGGACCAGGAAGGCCAGGGTGGCGAG
>JAFDJI010000565.1 GCA_019307545.1 Deltaproteobacteria bacterium
CGGGAGTGTGGGCTCTCCTTGCACTTCGGTCAGGTCCTCCACCGGCACCAGCTTGCGCAGGGGCGGCACCCGGTCCACCAGGCTCCACAGCACATTCTTCAGTCGGTCGGAGGCGAGGAGCAGGGTTGCCTCGGCGTTGGTGAGGATGTTGACGGCCTTGTCCGCGTAGGCATCCAAGCTGCCGAAGGAGAGGGGCGGGTACAGGGGGACCGGGATGGCGCCCATTCGCGTGGCCGCCAGGAAGGACAGCACGAATGCCTCCGGTTCGATGATGACCAATCCGAAACGATCTCCCTTCTTCAGGCCCATGGCCTGGAGCCCCGCCGCTCTGCGTGCCGTGTCCCTTTCGAGGTCCTGGAACCGGTACGTGGTCTCGTCGCCACGCATGTCCTGGAACACGAAGGTGCGCTCGGGGTAGAGCACACCGATCCCGGCCACGGCTTCGGCGATGGTGCGGAACTCCGACATACGAATCTCCTGGAGGGTGGAAACCCTGGACCGACAGTAGGTCGTTTGACCAGCGCACGCAAGCGGCGTGTCGGGGGATTAGTGGGCTTCCGACTCCATTTAAAACCGACCCACCGGTCGTTTTGAATTATGCCGGTTTCCTACGTTGCTAATAAACTGACCCGTCAGAATGAACAAAACAAACCGATGGGTCGGAAATCGGATTATCGCGGGGTGCGAAAAGGTTTTCGCGGGGTGTAGAAGGGGCTTCGCAGGGGTGGAACCCACTCGATTTCATCCACAATCGTTCCATAGCTCCATCCATAATCCGTATGGGGTGTGGAGCCGGAACACAAGAAAGGCCGGCACCCGATGGGGCCGGCCTTGGGGAGGAAGTGAGTGCTCGACTAGCGGAGCGCGCGGCGACGGCGCAGCACCAGGCCGAGGAGGCCGAGGGCGAAGACGCCCAGGGGCGCGCCGGCCGGAGTGGTGTTGCAGGCGCATCCGCGCACCGCACCAAGCTCGCCCTCGTCGCCGACCACGTCGTCGTCGTCCACTTCGTCGATGGGTTCCAGGACGCCATTCCCACGGATTGGGACCTGCACCTCGGGAAGCACCGGGTCGTTCGAGGCGAAGGTCAGGGTGCCGTTGAAGCTGCCCTCGGCGTCCGGCGCGAAGGAGATGACGATCTCGCTGTGCTGGTTGGGACCGGCGTAGAAGCTGGCGTCCAGCAGGTTGAACACCGCATCACCGGTGTAGGTGGCCGTGCCCTCGAGCTCGATGGCACCGAGGTTGGTGATGTCCAGTTCCAGCTCGGTCGACTCGCCGACGTAGAGCGTGCCGAGGTCGATGGAGTTGCCGACCCCGAGCGCGGGCAGGGCGTGCAGGTACTGCACCGGCTCGCTGCCGATCACCGCCGCGTCGTTGGAGATCTCCCAGTCGTAGTGGAAGGGGTCGAGGTAGATGCACCCGAAACCGTCGATGCAGATGTTGATCCAGGGCACCACTTCGATGCCGAAGGTGCCGTAGACGTCGCCCTGCCAGACCGACTCCATTTCCATCTTGCCGTTGTGGGCGCTGGGGAGGCTGATGAGGGCGTCGCCCTCGCGCTCGATGATCACCATGTCGTTGGTGGTGACCTGGGCGCCGCTCATGATGGCGGTGGCGGTGGGGTAGAGGTCGCCGCCAATGGTGACCTGTACGTCTTCGGTGACATCGAAGGTGTAGTCGAGACCAGCCAACTCCTCGGCGTCGATGTTCACCGTGGCCTCGTTGGCGTCGCCGGGGAGGAGGAGGCTGTCGTACTTGTCAGTGCCGAGCCAGTTCCAGTTGCGCTCCCAGAGCGGGATCTCGAGGTTGGTCATCCCGGCCCAGGTCATGTCGATCTTGATGAAGGCGGCCAGCTTCTCGGTGACATCGAGGTTCAGGGTGCCGCCGCGGGCGACGCCCTCCCAGTAGTGGGTGAGGGCCTCGGGCCAGGTGAGCCCGGAGTCGGCGACCATGTCGAAGCTGACGACTGCATCGGTGTCGGCCCGGAAGCCGATGGCGACCGCGGAGTCCTCGGAGGGCAGGTAGCCCGACCACTCGATGCCGCGGAAGATCTTGGCCGTGCCTTCGAATTGGACGTCCTCGGTGGTCGAGTCCCAGGCGAAGGCAGTCGCGGGGAGCAGGGTAGCGAGAACGAGAAGGGAAAGCGTGCGCATCATAAAACTCCTCGAAGCGGCGGGTTTTCCAGAGGGATTCCGCTCAAAGCGTGGGCCCATATACGTGCTTGTCGGGGTTTTGTCAAGGCGAAATCTCCTTGACTTTCGCCCGGTCACTCGCCGTGGACCGTCACCACGATGCGGCGGCGGTGCGGCCGGATGTCGCACTCCAGGTGGATGATCTGCTGCCAGGTGCCGAGCAATGGGCGCCCCTCGGTCACCGGGACCGTGATCTCGCACCCGAGCAGCGTCGCCTGAAGGTGGGAGTGGCCGTTTCCGTCGCCCCAGGTCTGCTCGTGGCCGTATTCCCGGCTCGGCGGTGCCAGCCGGTCCAGGAGATCCGGGAGGTCGCGCTGGAGGCCCGGCTCGAACTCGATCGTTCCCAGGGTGCCGGTGGAGCCGACATTGAAGACGTGGGCGGTGCCGGTGAGGATCCCCGATGCGGCGACGATGCGTGCCACGGCATCGGTGATGTCCTGCATGTGGCGGTAGCCGCGCGTGTCGAGTGAGATGTCGTCCTGGTGTACAGCCACCGTGCAACGCCTGGTGAGGTTGGTGGAAGCTGGCACCCCCGGCCTGACTCGAACAGGCGGCCTACTGATTAGGAATCAGTTGCTCTATCCACTGAGCTACGGGGGCAAGTCGGGTCCTTGCTATGGGCCCGTGCGGCCTCCGTCAACGGGAGGGCATGATGTGGAACCTGGGAAGGGCTTTCGGGATCGGACCACTCTGGTGTCGAATAGGTGGGCCCTCCGACTCGTCCCCGCTCTGGTCCTTCAACCCACTCCCCGGTCCCATGCGCCTCCTTCGTCCCTCGATGCTCCTGCTTCCCTTCGCACTCGGCTGTGCCGAGGTGGAGCGATCCATCGAGGAGACCGTGCCCGCTGACGGGATCGATCGGCTGGAGGCGAGCGTGGAGCGCGGATCGCTGACCTACGCCGGAATTAGCGAGACCACCTTCCTGATCGAGGGCACCTCGATCGGGAGAGGGGGAGGGGAGCAGGGGGCGGAGCGGCGCGAGGAGGGGAACGAGGTGACCGTGGAGGTCGCGGACGCCACGCTGCACCTCGACGCCACCTCCGAGTTCAAGCGCGCCCGGGTGGACCTGGACGTCTCGGGTCCCTCCGTCCTGGACCTCGACGTGTACGCCGAGCGGGGCTCCGTGCACATGGAGGAGGTCGAGGGCGAGCACATCATCACCGCAGATCGGGTCACCTCCCGCCAACTCATCGGGAACTGCGACCTGCTCGCCCGCTCGGGCGGGATGGACGTGGACATCTGGCCGTACCTCGAG
>JAFDJI010000566.1 GCA_019307545.1 Deltaproteobacteria bacterium
ACGAGAAATCCGATCTGGCCTCCCACGGCGCCGCCCAGCGCCATCGAAGCGAGAAACACCGCCCAGGTGCCCACGCGGGACGGCAGTGACAGCGGGAAGAACAACGCCATGATCGCGAACACCGGCACCGCGGTGAGCAACAGGGTCGCCAGCCCCCGCCCCGCTTCCCGCGCGAGGACGTAGCCCTGCAGATCGAGGGGGCGTACCAGGTCGGCGGCGATGGCACCGCTTCGATACCGCTCCCCAACGAGATCCTCCACCCGCCCACCCACGGCGGTGGCCACCAGCCACGCCACCACGGTGTAGGTACCGAGTTGGGTCTGGTCCAGGCCCCCCAAGGTTCCGATCCCCTCGGCGGCGGCGGTCCACAGGCTGGTGTTCACCACCACCACCGCCAGCGCCGCCACCACCGCCACCACCACTTCCAGGCGGTAGGTGAACCGGTGCACCATCCCGAGCCGCACGCAGGCGAGCAGCGCGTTCACTTCTCACCCTCGTATATCGCCGCCACCACCTCCTCGGTGGTGGGTTCCGTGATGGCGATGTCCCGCACCTCCACCCGTGCCGCCACCTCCTGCATCACCTGCCCGGCTGGAACGTCGGGGCCGAGGTGGACCTCGAAGGTGTTCTCGGAGCGGCGGGCCACCGACCCCGGGAGCACCTCGGACAGCGCTGCGAGGTCCGCGTCCGCGAGGAGAACCGTGGTCTCCACCACCAGTACCCGCCCCGTGCCCGCTCGAGCGCGCAGGTCCGCGAGGGGACCATCGAAAGCCACTCTTCCCTTGTCGAGCAGGACGACCCGCCGGCAGATCTGCTCGATGTCGCCCAGGTCGTGGGTGGTGAGCAGCAGCGCCACCTCCCTTTCGTCCACCAGGGCGCGCAGGAACCCGCGAATGCGCAGTCGCACTGCCACGTCCAGCCCGATGGTCGGCTCATCGAGCAGCAGCACCCGGGGCCCGTGCAGCAGGGCGGCGGCCAGATCGCACCGCACCCGCTGCCCCAGCGAGAGTTGGCGAACCGGGGTGCGCAGGAGGGGGGAGAGTTCCAGCAGGTCGTCGAGCCGGCCCAGGCGCTCACGGTAGGTGGAGCGGGGGACGGCGAACACCGACGCCAACAGGTCGTAGGCCTCCTGAACCGCAAGGTCCCACCAAAGCTGGGTGCGCTGGCCGAACACCACCCCGATGTTGTGGACGTGGGTACGGCGGTCCCTCCATGGGTCGAGCCCGGCGACGCGCACCGCGCCCCCCGTGGGCTCGAGGATCCCGGCCAGGCATTTCACCGTGGTCGACTTCCCGGCCCCGTTCGGCCCCAGGTACCCCACCGCCTCACCCACCTCGAGGGAGAAGGACACCCCGTCCAGCGCCCGAACCTCGGACCGCTCCCCGCCGAAGAGGTCGGCCACCGCCCCGAGCACGCCGCGCCTGCGGGGGCGGACGCCAAAGGAACGGATCAGGCCATCGACCTCGATTAGGGGCACCTGCCTGTCACCTCCGGGTGTACACCCACAGCGTCGTGAGCGTCCACAACGCCCGAGCGACCTGGTCCAGGGGGAGTTCGGGATCGGCAGGTAGCACGCCCAGGTCCACCACCTCGATGCTGGACAGGGCGCCGGCCTCCGGTTGTGGGAACCGGGTGGCCGCGATGGGTAGCCTCGGGATCCCCGGCGGCTCGGTCTCGCGGTCGTACCAGGTGAGGTGCAGGTAGGGGGTGACCCGGTTCATCTCCGTGTCGAACGCGGCGGCATTGAACCAACGGCCCATCCAGTCGGTCAGCTCTCCCTCCCGTCCCATCACCACCCCGCCCACACTCACCACGGCCAGGAGCCGGTCGCGCAGGCCCGGGGCGTCCACCAGCGCCCGCAGCACCAGGTGGATGGCGGGTCCGGTCACCACCAACACCAACCGATCGGACAGCTCCTCGAGCGGATCCTCCATGGCATCGCGCAGCACGGAGGCGGCCTCCTCCGGCGACCCCTCCGGCTGGGACACCCGCACCGCGAGGTCCCCCAACTCACCCGCGAGTGCATCCAGCAGCGGGGGCCAAGGGCCTTCCCCACCGTCGACCAGCACCCATCGCGCGGACAACCGGCGGACCAGCACCTCCCGGAACGCGATCGCGTCCCCCGCACCCCAGTCCGCCAGGTCGTCCCAGCTCCCCCCCGGACCGAGGTGCCGCGCCGTATCGTAGGCGGCGCCCATCTCCGCGGGGTCCTGCAGGCGCGCCTCAATCGCCGCGTCGTCCTCGTCGTACATCCGCTTCCACCGTCCAGCACGGTCCTCGATGCGGGCCAGGGCCTCCACCAGGGCCACTTCCCCGGGGACCGAGAGCCCTGGAGGACGGTAGTGCTCGGGATCGGACACCTTCTGCTCCGGCAACCGACCGCCTGGATGGTAGGGCACGAACCGGAGCACTCGTGCCTCCCAGTCCCCGGCATCGCCGGTCTCACGTTCCACCTGCCCCCGCAGCAGCGTCGCCAGGATCAGCTTGAACCAACGCTCCCCATCCAGATCCGGAGGGTTGGGCAGCGAGTACCAGCACGCGAGCGCGGCCACGCCCAGCGCAGCCCCAGCGACGGTGAGCGTGAGCGGATCGGTCAAAACATCATCCGGGTGGACCTACCCCCGACGCCTCGCCGGAACCGGCACGGGCTCGGGTTCGGGCTTGCGAACGCCCTTGATCGCCTCCATCAACTGCTTGCAGCGATGCTTGATTCGGTCGATCAATCCTTTCCCGGTCTTCCAATGCATGTGAGCCCCTACGGAGATCCTACGGTAGGCTGACCATTCTTCGCCACTCTCCTTTCTCGCAACGAGGAACGATGCCCCTTCCCTGGCTGCCGATGGAGCAACGGTGGCGCGACTGCCTCCTCGCCGCGGTGCTCCCGCCCGACCCGGCCACCGGGCGAGCCGGGATCGGTGACCTCGACCTGCGTGAGTTCTGGGAACAGTTGCAGCGTGTCGCGCCCCCCCTCATCCAGCTCGGGCTCCGTGCAGCCGTGTGGGTGCTCACCTGGTCGCCGGTGTTCCTGCTCGGACGGCTGCGGAGCTTTGGTGGGCTGTCTCCCGAGGAACGAGACACGCTGCTGGTGCGTGCCGCTGGCAGCCGCTGGTACCTGTTGCGACAGCTGGCCGATCTGCTGAAACTCATGGCGTGCTTCGCCTACTTCCGGCACCAGAGCATCCGTGAGAAGCTCGGAGTGCCGGGAGGTTCGGCGCCGTGATCTCCCTCGACGGGCGCAAGGTCACCAAGTCGTACCAGGAACGATGCGACGTGGTGGTGGTGGGTAGCGGCCCTGCCGGGGCCACCGTCGCCCGCACCCTCGCCCGCGCCGGGCTCCTGGTCACGGTGGTGGAAGAGGGCCACCTGGCCGTCCCGCAGGACCTGCCCGCGGACAGTTTCACCGCCATGGCGAGCTTGTACCGGGACATGGGGGCCTCCCTGC
>JAFDJI010000567.1 GCA_019307545.1 Deltaproteobacteria bacterium
ACCCATCGCCATCGGCTCGTTCAAGCCCTCGCACAGACGACTCAGCGCTGACTCGGGCTGGCTCCGGGCTTCAGGCTTCAGAATCATCTGGGCCAACGTAGACAACGGGGCGATCGCATCAGCTGTTCTGCAGCCTGTAGCCCGTGGCCCGTAGCCGGCTCGGTGAGTCCGGGACGGTGGCCCTATCGATCCGAGCGGCGTTCGTTTGGTATGAGGGAGTGACCGCGCGGTCTCAGGGGGCCTTGGGGGTCAGCGCGACCACCTCGGCCTCGGCCCACAGCGCTCCGCGCAGATCGCCGACCGCGTAGCCGGTGGCCTGATCGGTGGGGTAGCGCTGTGCGAGCGTCTCGCGGACGTCGGGCGCCAGGGTCTCGTGCGGCCCGTGGCACAACAGGCAGTCCTCCTCGACTCCAATCGGCATCAGGACCCGGGCCCTGCGCCCCGCATCGGTGTCGTCGCCGCGCACGAACGGATCGAGACCTTCCGCCTTCCGCTCGCCCTGGGCCTCCAACCACTCCTGGACCCAGGGAGGGGCCGTGTTCTCGGGGTTACGCAACCGAAGCGAAGCGCGCCCGACGTGGATGCCCTTCTCGGCGGCTACTTCCGCTGTGCGCTCCTGGGCCTCGGAAGAGCACACCTCCATGGCCGCCGAGGCGCCCTCCTCCTTCACCACGGTGAGGAGCCTCTCCTTGAGTACGGTCCCAAGTTGTTTGGCCGCGCCCTTGGCCTCCCGTAGGGTCGCTTCGTCCGCCTCCTTGGCGGAGGCCTCCTCCGCGGGTGCCTCCCCAACGGCGGCAACGGCCTCCTCGGCGGACGCCTCCTCCGCGGACACGTCCGTGGGGGGGGCGGTGGGGGGCGCTGTCTCGCTCCCGCAGGCGGCGAGGGCGAGGCACAATCCGAGGCCGATGGTCTTGGTCCACATGGGTGCATGCTACCGCAGGGTCCCGACCGCTGAAGTCGTCACCACCAGGGTTCGTCGTCCGGAGTTGGTGCGGTCGGCTCCGGCGGCGGCCTGCTGGGACGTGGTTTCACCGCTCGCAGGTATTCGGCCATCGCGTGCCGGTCCTCGTCCGAAAGCAGGGTGGTGCCCTCGGTGACCACCCGCCGCATCTCGCCGCCCACGAAGTCCCCGTCCGGCGCCATGCCGTCTTCCAGAAACGCGGTCCAGTCGGTTGTGGACCAATGTCCGGCACCATGTTCGTGAGGGGTGACGTTGGGCGCCGGCTCGGGGGGATCGTCGTTGCCGGCGAGGTACCGGCGCTTGCGGAGCCCACCGAGCCCCCCACGGCCGGTGTGGCATTCCCCGCAGTGCGCCGCGGCGTCCACCAGGTAGCCGCCGCGGTTCCAAGCGTCCGAGCGGTCCGGATCCGGGCGGAAGGGGCCGCGCCGGAACCCGGTGACCTTCCAGAATCGCAGCAGGAACCGCCACCGGTACATCCCCTTCAACTGGTGAGCGGGGGCGGGTCGGGGCGCGGGGGCCACGGTTTGCACGTAGGTCCACAGGTCAGCCAGGTCGGCGTCGGTGAGCAGGGTGTAGGAGGTGTAGGGAAACGCGGGGTAGTAGGGGCGTCCAGCGGGCGAGCGGCCCTTGCGCAGGGCCCGCACGAAGTCCTCCTCACTCCAGTCCCCCAAACCGTGCTCCGGATCGGGGGTGAGGTTCGAGCCGTAGAAGGTCCCGAAGCGGGTCTCGATGGGGAATCCTCCGGCGTAGGGGGCGCCCCCCTCTGCGGTGTGGCACGAGGCGCACCCCGAGACCGCGGCGAGCAACGCGCCGTGCTCGGGGTCCTGCGCGCACGCCGTCGTGACGAGGCACAGCCACCCGAGGAGGACCAGCACTACTCTTCTTCGGCGCGGAACCGGTCGTGGCACTCGCCGCAGGAGCCGCCCACGTTGCCGAACTGGGCCTTGAAGGCCTCGAAGTCCCCGGACTCCGCGATCTCTACCAGCCGCTTGCTCTCCGCCTCGAACTTCTTGCAGGCGGTCTCGTAGTCCGCCCAACTCTCCCAGATCAAGGGTAGGGCGCGGGTTTCGATGCCCGCGTCGGGACCGGTGCCCTCGGGGAACAGCCCGCAGAGCAGGGCGCTCATCCCGTGCAGGGACCTGGCGTGATGGACCGCGTCGTCGCGGCGGTCGACCTTCTCCTTCACGAGCATCGAGGTTGCCTTCATGCTCTTGCCGAGGCCATGCATCACCGTGTCGCGGTAGGCCTGGATCTCGGCGGCCTGGGGGTGCGGATCGGACCAGGCGTCCGGCACGGCGAGGAGGAACAGCAGGGCGGTGGCCAGGAGCTTCTTCATGGCAGTCTCCATCGGTGAGTGTTCAGGGAGCCGTTCTCTCTCAGGTGCTAACCCGCATCCCGCGTGGTGATGCTTCCGCGCTACCCTGACCGGCATGAAGCAGCTTGATTGGAACGCCTTGGAGCCCTACCGCCCCCTGCCCGGGCAGGACAGCCGATACGTGCGGCGGCCCTGGGGTGGGGGCGACCGCCTCGCCATGCTGGTGCGCCACGGGTTGACCCCCATCGCGGTGACCGGACCGGTCGGCTCTGGCAAGACCACGGAGCTACACCAGGCGCTGCAACTCCTCCGCGACGAGGTCATCGCGATCAAGATCCCGGTGGAGTTGTTGGTGGACCTCGACGCGCTGCAGCCCAACCTGCTGGTGTACCTGGTGGCCCAGTTCGTCCTCGACAAGGTGCTCGAGGACGACCCCGGTCTGGTCCCCTCCCGCGCGTTGGTGGCGGACATCCGAGCCTCCGACCCGCGTCTGCCCCGGGGCGGGGGATTGCACCACAACCCTCCCGAGCTCGCCGAGTTGGTGATCGCGGAGGTCAAGAGGCTGCTTGGGAGAGACCGGCTCGCCCTGTTCCTGGACGGGCTCGACCGGGTGTCTGCGGAGGGCGCCCGGGCCGCGGTGCGTGCCCTGCTCTCCATTCGATACGCCGCGGACCTGGTGGTGGTGGTGCCTCCGGCCTTGGCCAACGGCCCCGAGGCGCACGAGGTACTGGCCCACATGCGGGTGTTCTGGGTCCCCACCGTCCCGGTGGGCAGTGACGAGGGCCGCCGGTACCTGGGCAAGGTGGCGGCGGTGCGTCTGGGCCTGAAGCGCCTCGTTGGCGGCATGCGCGACCTGTGCGACAAAGCGGCCGAAGAGAGCGGGGGTGTGACCCGCCTCTTCCTGCACCTGGTCCAGGATGCCGCCTTCTACGCCATCGCCGAAGGACGCGCGCGCCCAGGGCTCGCCACCCTCGACCGCGCGGTGCGCGACCACACCGACGCCCTTCGCAGGGTGCTGGTGGCGGGCGACCTGGAAGCCCTTCGCGATGCGGATGGGACCGATGGACTCGACGTCCCAGTGGAGTGCAAGGTCCGCTTGCTCGCCCACAACCTGCTCCTCGAGTACGAAGACGCCGAGGGCACGGTGGTGCGACCTCACCCGCTC
>JAFDJI010000097.1 GCA_019307545.1 Deltaproteobacteria bacterium
GAGTTCGACCTGTTGGCCTTTTTGGTGCAGCGGGAGGGCCGTCCCCTCACCCGCGAGACCATCCTCAGCAATGTGTGGGGCACCCATTACTTTGGGACCGACCGCACAGTGGACAACTTCATCACCCGTCTCCGCCAGAAGCTGGACACACCCGGCGAGCCCTGCCACTTCCTCACCGTGCGCGGGGTGGGCTACCGGTTCGTGCTGGACGCCCCGTGACGGAGGTGCTGGACCTGGGCGTCACCCTGGGGGCTGGGCTGCCCGCCCTGCTGCACCCGGCGCGGGCCCGGACCTGGTGGTGGACCACCGATGGTCCGGCTTGGCACGATGGGGAGCGTCTGTGGGTCCAGCGCAGCGACAGGGTGCTGGTGATCCCGATGCCGGGTGGCGAGGTGGAGGTAGAGCCCCTCCCGGACGGCGGACTGGTGGCGTGGAGCCTGGGGGGAGAGCTTCTGTTCGTGGGCCGGTCGGGCGCGCCGACCTGGGCAGAGGGCCCCCCCGACGACGACCAGGCGGTGGTGCAGGTACGCAACGGGGCCGACAGCCGCGCTGTGCGCATCGCCGGTCGTGGCTGGCGGGTGCAATGCGACCGGACGGACGTCCCACTCCCAGAAGGTGCCACCCGGGCCCGGGATCTGCGACCCTTCCGTCGGGGCGAGGGCGTCTGCTGGCGGAGCGAGGGATGGCTCTACCGCATGGCGCATCGGCAGGCCCCGAGGGCGATCGCGGAGATCGGGAAGGGCCAGACCTTCCGGGTGGGACCCTTGGGTGCGGTGGTGATTGGGGATGATGAGGCCTGGGAGCAGGGGGCGGCCCCGACGCGGAGCGCCCGACCGCTCCCGACCCGGCTGGCCCGGACCGAGTGGGGCCTGCGGTGGAGTGCTGACGGTCGGGTGGTCGCAGGCGTGGACCCCGAAGGCGCCGCGATCTGGGTGGACCTGGTTCGGGGCCAGGTGGTGCGTACGGTGCCGGCGGCACTGCCCCTGAACGGCTCCAGTGGCACCCTGGGTTGGGACGGCATCCTGGAAGTGGAGGGGTTCGATTCGCGGGGTTGGCGTCCGGCCGAGTCCTCCTGGGCACGTCGCGGCAAGGTGCTGGGAGGGCCTGGTGGGGTGGCCTGGGATCTGTCGGTCGGCCATCCCCTGTTCACCCGGGCCGCCTTCGAGCTTGGGGCGACCGTTGCCACCAGCGCCGGGTGGGCCACCGTGGACTGGGAGAGCGGCCTCGGACACTGGGTGGACCCCGGTACGGGCGTGCGCCGCGACGAATTCCAGGTGGGTTTGCGTACCGGCGACCTGATCTCCCGTGGTTGGGCGGATGGCACCGGCGCGGTGCTGGAGACCGCCGAGGGCCGGCAGTACGCGGTGAAGAGGGGCTGGGTGGCCGCGATCCCTGACCACGTCGAACCCCCTCACGACACCATGGAGCATGGCCTCATTTTGGAGGCGGGGGGGCTGCGGGTCGGTCGTCGAGGACGGCTCTGGCCGCTTCCCGTGGAGGCTGCGGCACGCGTCGGCGACCGGGTGTACGCCTGGAGCGCGGACGGGCTCCTGGTAGTGCTGCCCGTCTAGAACGGGATCGGGGGTGTGCTCTCGGTCCCGGGCGCGCCGAGTTGGCCACTCAGTGTGCTGTCCTTCTGCCGTTGCCGTTCGCCCTCGATCGCCTCCGTGGGCACTGCGGGTGAGTCCTTCGGGGTGTTCTTTTCGCCCTGATCCAGGTTCTCGACCAACTCGGCGATGGGCCCGCTGAGTTCGGGACCGAGGAGCGGCACCTTGTCGATGCCGTCGCGGAGCCCGTGGAGCCTCCGGTCGGCCGGCGCAGGCGCCTCGAAGCCCATCGCCTCGTCCAGCCGCTGTTGCTGCTCCCGTTCCGAGCCTTCGAGCACCGGGTGCTCCAGATCCGCATCCCCGGGGACCACGGGCCGGCGGGGGTACGACGCCTGTTCGGCGATCTCGGGCTCGCCACCGAGGGTAGGCGGGGTCAGCTGACAGTCGGAGTCCCCCATCATCTGACCGAGCGCCGCGTTCCCCATCGTGTCCTGCAACTGCAGCCGGGGCACGAGCCCGGGACCTCTGCCATCTTCTTCGCGCCGGGATCCGAGGTCGGGTTGGCACTGCGGAGCGGGTGCCTGCTGCTTGGCCATGTGATTGCTCCCTGGCTTCACCCTCTATGTCCCCCCATCGGGTCGCTCGTCACAGCGAGGGTTGCCCTTTTTCTTGCTTGCTACTCGGGCGCCTCTTCCTCCACCTCGGCCAGCAGCTTCTCCAACTCGGCCACCGTCTCGTCGAACAGCTTCAGCGCGGCCTCGACAGGCTCGGGGCTCGACAGGTCGACACCGGCGTCCCGGAGCAGGTCCAGCGGGGGCTGCGACGAACCGCCTCGCAGCATGCTCATGTAGGCCTCGACCGCCTTGGGGTCTCCCCCCCTCACCCGCTCTGCGATCGCGATGCCCGCCGAGAGGCCGGTCGCGTAGGAGTATACGTAGTACTTGTAGTAGAAGTGCGGGATGTAGGCCCACTCCATCCCGTCGTTCGGTCCGAGGACGTAGTCAGGCCCGTAGTAGCGCTGGACGAGCCCCGCGTAGGTCTCGTCGAGGAACTTCGCGGTGACCGGCGTCCCCTCTTCTATCGCCTGGTGGACCTTCCACTCGAACTCGGCGAATAGGGTCTGCCGGTGAATCGTGAACCGGATGTCGTCGGCTCGGGTGGTGAGCAGGTAGATGCGCTCCTCCTTCGTCTCGGCCTGCTCGAGGAGGGTGTCCATCAGCAGCACTTCGTTGGCAGTGCTCGCGATCTCGGCGAGGAAGGGCGGGTAGGTCCAGTCGGGGTAGCTTTGGTCGCGCATGGAGAAGTAGGAGTGCGCCGTGTGGCCGTACTCATGGGCCAGGGTGCTCATGTCGCCCAGGCTGTCCTGGTAGTTCATCAGCACATAGGGATGGTGCCGGTAGGTGCTCGCGCTGAAGGCGCCTGCGCGCTTGCCGTCGTGGGGGTAGACGTCGATCCAGCCCCGCTCGGGGTCGGTGCCCGCGGCCACGAGGGCCACGTATTCCTCTCCCAGGGGGGCCAGCGCGGTCAGGATGGTCTCCCGGGCCTCCAGGTAGGGGATCTCCCGTTCCACGCCGGCGACCATGGGTGGAAACATGTCGGCGAAGTGAAGCTCGTCGACGCCGAGCACACGCTTGCGGAGACTCACGTACCGGTGCAACGGTTCGAGGTTGTCGTTGACCGTGGTGACCAGGTTCTCGTAGACCGAGACCTGCAGGTGGTCCTTGTCGAGGTAGGCCTCGAGCGCCGTGTCGTATCCCCGGGCACGGGCGTAGCTCACGTCCAGGCCGTCCTGGCCCGCCAGGGTGGCGGCGAAGACGTCCTGGTAGGTGCGGAGGGTGCCGAAGATGGCGTTCGCGGCCTCTTGGCGGACCGCCCGGTCCTCCGAGGCGCGCAGGCGGGAGTACAGGGGCACGCTCAGCTGGACCTCCCTGCCCTCTTCGTCGTGGACCATGGGCCACTGTATGTTGGCGAGCATGCCCTGGAAGGCGAGCTCCGAGGGGGAGTGGAGCTCGTTCAGGTCCACCTCGGCCCAGAGGTTGTCCCCCAGTTGGGCCAGCACGGCCTCTGCGTCGGGTGAGAGCACCCGGTCGCGGCGCCGGGCGATGTCCTCGAGGTAGCGCCGGTACGCTTCCAGGCCAGGCGCTTTCTTGTAGGCTTTTTCGAGCTCCTCGTCGGTGAGCGTGAGCACCTCGACCCGGATGAAGGAGGCCCGGTCCATGAGGTCGGTCTGGAGCTGCTGAGCGCGCTGTTCCAAGGCACCGACGTCGGGATCGGTCGCGGCGATGGACCCCCGGAGGCTGGCGTAGAGCAGGGTCCGGGACGCGGACTCGTGGATGTCGAAGTACAGGTCCAGGCAGTTCGTGAGCTGGGTGGGGTCGTTCAGGGTGCCCCGGAAGTCCGTCAGCGCCTTCATTTGGGCCTGCGCCACCTCCACCTCGGCCTCCCAGGCCGCCTCGTCTTCGTACAACGTGGTGAGGTCCCACTTGTAGACATCGGGAATGGAGGCGCGTTCGGCGTTGGGGTCGGGCTCCCAGGCAGGGAGGTCCCCGGCGGAAGCGACGATCAAGAGGGTGAGGAGCACGAGCATGGACGACCTCCCAGGCCTTTGGGAGGGTGACCTAACCCGTGGATCAGGTGGGCGGCGTTTCGGGCAGCTCGCGGGGGACCACCTCGACGGACTCGGTGTCCGCGTCCTCGATTTCGTCCCCGGGGATCTCGGCGGTTGCCTCGTCCCCCAGGCCGCGGGAGTAGATACGGTAGGTCTTGTAGATGCGCCCACCGAGCTTCTCCAGCGCCCCGCGCATCCGGTGGTTGCTTTCCAGGACCAGGCTGGCCTCGCCGCCGCGGATGGGGAGCTGGGACGCCTCCTCCCAGGTCTTGGCATACAGGGGTGCGCCGAGGGGCAGGTGCTGGAACTTCAGCTTCACCCCGAGGATCCACACCCGGAGCTGGTCGATGCGCTTTCGGCCGGTGAGGAAGTGCCACCACCCGAAGGGCAGCAGCCGCCCGTTCATCTTCTTCACGACCTGGTTGTAGTCGGGCAGGGTCAGCGCCATCGCGGCTGGCTCGTCATCGACGAAGGCGAACCAGAACAGGTTGGGGTCGATGATCTGCTTCACCCCGTTGGCCACGAACTCGAACTCCTCGCGGCTCATGTGGGTGTGGCCCCAGTTCTCGGACCAGGCGTCCTCGTAGATCTCGTGGGTGATCTCCAACTCCTGGGCGTAGCGGCGCATCTCGGCCTTGCGGACCGTGACGTTGGGGTGCCGGCTCATGAACCGGTCGGCGATGGCGGTGATGCGCGGCGGGGCCTCGCCGTTGTCTATCCAGTAGGCGTACCAGTCCGTGTTCTTGGCCATCCCGATGGCGTCGTAGACCTCGGGGTAGTAGTCGCGGTTGTGGGGGTTGGCGATGCAGGGGTCGGTGTCGAACCCGTCGACGAGGCAGCCGAACTCCTGGTTGGTGTTGAAGTTGAAGGGACCACGGGCCTCGGTCATGCCCTGCGCCCGCAGCCAGTCGCAGGCCGCCTCCATCAGGCCGAACGCGACGTCGTGGTCGTCGATGAACTCGAAGAACCCGAAGAACCCGACGCCCGGCTCCATCTCCTGGTAGGGCCGGTCCACATGGGCGCTGATGGTCCCCACCGGCCTGCCGTCGCGAAACGCGATGAAGCACTGGATGTCGGCGTACTTGTGGTAGGGGTTCTTCTTCGGGTCGAAGAACGCCTTGCGCTCGAAGATCAGCGGCGGGACCCAGTGGGGGTCCCCCTCATAGATGGGCCACCACGTCTTGACGAACCTGACGGCATCGCGTGGCAGCTCGATGGGTCGGATCTCGACGCGCGACATCGTCGCCTCCGGTGAACGCCGTGGGGAGGCCGATGTTAACCCGTCGGGGTCCGGTTGGGGTCGTTGGAGGCCTGTTGCGCTGTGGTGGTCGATCTCCCGACGGATTTCGAGTAGGAGAGAGGCTCCACCGACCCCCGAGCACACGCATGTCCCCACACCGCATCCCCCTCGCAGCCGCCCTCGGTGGCATGACGCTCCTCTTCGCACTGGCCTGTGGAGGCGGTTCGGAGCCGGATCCTGGTTCCATCGCGGATCCAGTGACCCCTCCACCTCCGACCGTTGTCGGCGACCATGCCAGCCCCGACGGCCTCGTCACCGTGGCCCACCCGGGTGCCGAGAGCTGGACCTGCAAGGATGACCATGCGACCGGGGGGGGAGCGACCGTCACCCTGGTCAAGTGCATCAGCACCACCCCGGATGCGTTCCTGTTCATGATGGCCAAGGACTACACGGTGTCTCCCTCGAGCGTGCTCCCCGCCAAGGACCTCGTCGAGACCGAGTACAAGGCCCACTACGCGGGTCTGTACCAGTCGGTGACCTACACCGCCGAGGGTCCGGCCTCGATCGGCGACCACGAGGGCTGGGAGATCACCCTCGACGCCGTGCACGGTGCCATGGGGGAGGTTCACAAGGTCGAGCGTGTCGTGATCGAGGGGACCCACGTTGTCCTGCTGTCCGCCGAAGGCAACCCCGCGGACTATGAGGCGAACGGCGAGGCGATCGAGCGGTGGATGGCCGAGACGCGGTTCACCACGCTCCAGCAGGCAGAGTAGACACCAACTCCGTTTCCACATCTGCCGGGGTCGCGCGGGTTCTGACCGAGGACGGTCGAGACTGCGGTGCGTTCTGCATGACGATGCTCCGGGAGGCAAAGGTGGCCATGACACCGGGTGCACCCTTCGGGCCCGGGGGCGAAGAGCACGTCCGGCTCTGCTTCTGCAGCTCCGAGTCCACGATCAACGAGGCATTCGATCGACTCGATGTGCTCTGGTCCCGGAAGTATGTCGAGGGTCGGCTGGTGCCCTGACCCGACAGGATCACCTTGGGTGTTAGGATCCGCTCATGGAGGACGTACCAAGAGCCATCGAGGGCGCTCGGAGCCACCTCGCGCGGAGGCACGGAGTGGTTGCGGTCTACCTGTTCGGGTCTGCCGCGCGCGAGTCATCGGAGCGGTTAGCGCGAGACCTTGACCTGGCCATGGTTTTCGATACCGACTGCGCCGACCCCTTCCGCGAGGCACTCCGGATACAGGCCGAGCTCGAGTTGACCCTCGGTTTTCCCGTCGACGTCCATGATTTCGACGCCTTGCCCGTGGACCTGAGGTTCCGCGTCTTGTCGGAAGGTCGCGTTCTCGTCGAGCGCGACCCGATCCGCCGCGTTCGCCGCGAGGTGCGGGCGATGCTCGAGTACTACGACTTCAAGCCGTACCTGGAGAGGATCCGCACCGCGACGTTGCGTCGACTCGAGCATGGGACGGAGCATGCTTGACCGGGACCGGGTCGTGGACCTCCTCGCTTCAGCGGAGGCCTACGTCGCCGATGTCTCACGTTTCCGGGACGCCTTGGACCGGCCTGCCTTCCTCAGCGACCGAGGGGAGCAATACCGGATCGAGTTTCCCCTGCAACAGGCCATTCAGTGCTGTGTCGATATCGCTGCTCACTTGGTTTCGAGCTCGCCCGGTCCGCGTCCCGACAGCCTCGCCCAGCTGTTCTACGTGCTGGCCGATCGGGAGTGGATCGACGCCGATCTGGCCGGCCGACTCGCCGCGATGGCCCGCTTCCGCAACCTTCTCGTGCACGAATACGCCGACATCGATGCCGCACGTGTCTGGGACATCATCCACAACGATCTCGACGACTTGCTCGCGTTTCTGGGGCGCGTCGCGAGCGCGCTCCAGGAAGGCTGACCTTCAAACCCTATTAGGTACTCAGCGGCGTTGCCCTCGCATGGCATCCTCCCGGTGAGGGCGAGTGTGCCCGCTGGCGGTTAGCCAGGCCCGCCTGTGGAGGGGTCGTGGGTAGGTTCGACGGGAGCGCAGCGTGGATCACCGGGGGTGGAAGCGGCTTGGGGCGCGCCATGGCGGTGGAGATTGCCCGGCAGGGGGCGGACGTGGCCGTGTCGGGACGCCGGGTGGAGCGCCTGGAGGAGACGGTGGCCCTGATCGAGGCCCAGGGGCGCCGGGGGTTGGCCGTGCCCTGCGACGTGTCCCACGAGGAGGACCTGGACGCAGCGGTGGACGCGGTGGTCCAGCGCTTCGGCAGGCTCGACGTGGCGGTGGCCAACGCCGGGATCGGCGTCACGGGACGGGTGGAGAGGCTCACGGCGGACGACTGGCGCCGCCTGCTCGACGTCAACGTCGTGGGTGTCGCGCTCACCGCGGCCCGGGCCATCCCCCACCTTCGCGAGACCCGGGGACGCCTGGCCCTGGTGGGAAGCGTATCTGCCTGGGGCCTGCTCCCGGGCTACGCGCCCTACCAGGCGTCCAAGGCCGCGGTGTACGTCCTGGGGCGCACCCTGGCCCTCGAACTCGCCAGGGACGGCATCAGTGTCACCACGGTGCAGCCCGGCTTCGTGGCGAGCGAGATCCGGCGGTTGGACACCGACGGCCGCGTGGATCCCGAGAAGGCGGACCCGGTGCCTCCGGCCCTGTTGTGGTCGGCCGAGGACGCCGCGCGGGTGGTGGTGCGTGCCATCCACCGGCGTCGCCTGGTGTTCACCTTCACCGGTCACGGGCGCGCCCTGCACTTCCTGGGGCGCCACCTGCCGGGCACAAGCCACCGCCTGGCCGGTCTGCTCAGCGGCCGCTAGAGGGTTCAATGGGGGGCACCCGGGAGGCACCCTGGCCGCCACGTCCGACTCCATCCTGAACGACACGCTCTTCGAGCCCTCACCCCTCGACGGGGTGCCTCTGGAGTCCACGTTCGTCCAAGCCGGCTCGGTACGCCTGCACGTGGTGCGGGCTGGCCCCCGCGACGGCCGACCGGTGCTGCTGCTCCACGGCTTCCCGGAGTTCTGGTACGGCTGGCGGCGGCAGATCCCGGCCCTGGCGCGGCATGGGCTGCGGGTCCTGGGCCCCGACCAGCGTGGCTACAACCTGAGCGACCGGCCCCGGGCCGTCGCGGAGTACCGCTTCGAGCGTCTGGTGGGTGACGTACTCGCGCTCCTGGACGCCGAGGGCTTGGAGCAGGTGGTGCTGGTTGGACACGACTGGGGGGCTGCCGTGGCTTGGGGGGTGGCGGCCCGTGCGCCGGAGCGCGTCACCCACCTGGCCATCCTGAACGTGCCCCATCCGGACGTGCTGCTGCGGAATCTGCGCCGCAACCCTCGCCAGCTGATGCGCTCCTGGTACGTGCTCTTCTTCCAGCTCCCCTGGCTACCGGATGCCCTGCTGGCCCGCGATCGGGGTGCCCTGTTGGCCCGGCTGCTGCGGGCGTCCAGCCGGCGAGGCAGCTTCACCGAGGAGGACCTGGCCCACTACCGCGAAGCCTTCGCGCGACCCGGGGCGGTGACGGCCATGCTGGCCTGGTACCGAGCGTTTCTGCGGTACCGTCCCGAAGCCCTCCCTAGCCCGATCCGACCCCCCACCCTCGTCTTGTGGGGGGCCCGCGACACCGCCCTGGGTCGGGAGATGGTCCAGCCCAGCGTGGAGCGCTGCGAGCGGGGTGAGGCGGTGTTCTTGGAGCGGGCCACCCACTGGGTGCAACACGACGCGGCCGACGAGGTCAACCAGCGGCTGCTGGCCTTCTTCGATACCGCCATGTGACCGAACGATTCGGCGAGGGATGGTACCGTCACCGCCCACCCGCAGAGGATCGCCATGTCCAGGACGCTTCTCTCCTCCTTTGCTGCCGTGGGTGCGTTCGTCTTGCTCGCAGCTTGCGGAGGGGGGCGGCAGCCGGTGCCCATCGAGGTCCCTGCGGCTGCCTCGATGCCAAGCACGTTGGCCGTTCCCTCCGCGCGTGCTGTCTGCCCAGTGCTGCTCTACACTTCGTCCAAGGCTGCGCCGCCCGCCCAGCTCGTGGAGCTTGTCCCCGCCGCGAGCCTCGCCAACCCGCCCGGCGAGCTGGTCGCGGGGAGCTGGCCGCAGGACGTGGCCGAGGGATCGCCGCAAGTCGTGCTCTCCGCGCACCTGGCCGAGCAGCTCGGCATTGGGCCCGGGGACGAGCTGTTCGGACTCTGGACCTCTACCGACGGAGCGCTGAGCAACGACCTGTTTCGCTGTGTCGGGATCCTCGCGCTCTCCATTCCGTGGGAGCGATTGGACGCAGCC
>JAFDJI010000568.1 GCA_019307545.1 Deltaproteobacteria bacterium
CATCGACGATTCGCGCAACCTCAGGTTCTCGGCCATCGTGGGCACCTTCTGGAACATCATCCTCGGCCTGGGGGCGGTGTGCGTCGGGCTGGTGGGCCGGGCGGTGGTGCCCACCGTGGAGGGCCTGCCCAACGAAGACCCGGAGATGATCTACCTGGTGCTCTCCGCCGAGTACTTCGGGCCCGTGTTCTACGGCCTGCTGGTCGGCGGCATCTTCGCGGCCATCCTCTCCACCGCCGACTCCCAGTTGCTGGTGGTGGCGTCCACTTTCGTCCGCGACGTCTACCAGCAGGTCCTTCGCCGCGGAGAGGAGATCGACGAGCGACGCAAGCTGGCGCTCAGCCGCTGGGTGGTGGTGCTGTCGGGCCTGCTCGCGATGGTGCTCGGGTACGTGGCCAAGGACCTCGTGTTCTGGCTGGTGCTGTTCGCCTGGGGCGGCATGGGCGCAGCGCTCGGGCCCGCGCTGCTGCTCTCGCTGTACTGGCGGGGGACGTCGAGGGCGGGGGTGTTGGCCGGGATGGTAACGGGGACGGTCATCACCATCGGCTGGAAGCTGTGGCTGAAGGCGCCGACCGGCATCTATGAGCTGATCCCGGCGTTCTTCGGTGCGTTCCTGGTCATCGTGGTGGTGAGCCTGTTCACGCGGGCGGAGGCCCCAGCCGGAAGTAGCCGGCGGTGACCCCCTCGAGGTTCGAGACGACGGGTCCGCGAGCCTGCTGCACTACAACGGGGTGTTCGCGCTCGCGGCATCGTGTTCGTCGCCCTTGGACGTCGGCCTGGTGACCTGCTCGATCCGCGCCCGTCGCTCGGAGGGCTCGACGCCGTCCGCCAAGAGGACCCGATCCACCGCGGCCCCGGCCACCATCGTCGCAATGGTGGACTTGAAGCCCCTCACGGTCGCACCGTACAAGCCCCAGCCCCAGCGGGTGATCCAGGGGATGACGTAGAAGCGGTCCAGGGTGACCTTGATGCCCGCAACGAACGCGATGACGGTGAGCGCCACGGCGGCCGACTCGATGAAGGAATCGCTCACGTGCGCGACCTGGGTGATCACGAGGATGAGCGCCACCGAGACGACGATGTCGACCGAGGAGACCACGGAAGACAGGATCGAGAACGCGCGCGCCGCGAACCGCAGCTCCGCCACCTTCCGCTCGCGCAAGGCCTCGAGCCCCGAGAGGTCCTCCAAGACGGCCTCGTCGACAGCATCGCGGCAGTCCGCGCGGGTCGGACACCAGTGGCGGGCCAGCTCGCTGAGCTCGACGAGGTGATCCTGGGCGTTGTCAAAGGCCCAGTGCAGGTCGTGCCGCATGCGGTGATCGTGGATGGCCTCCAGCTCGGCGAAGACTCGATCGAAACGTTCGAGGGACGGGCCACACAGCTGAGCGGTGATGTGGTCGCTCCGCTCGGGCTCCATGGCACGCACCGTAGTGGACACCTGATCCGAGAAGGCCGGCCGCGCCGATGGTTCGAAAGACTCAGCGAGTGGGAGTGAAGCCATCGACTAGAGGAGACCCCACGGAGCCGGATCGTTACGGAACCGCCGCCCTTTCCGGAGGCAGGGCAGCGACGGGGTGCGGTGCGACGAGCGAGTAGGGCACGCCCTGTTACCTTGTGGGTCTGGGCAGGTGCCCCCTGGAGGTCGACGTGGACGACTTGGTTGTGCTGCTCGCGGTTCTCGCCGGCTGGGTATTCCTGCAGGCCTGGCTGCTGCCGAAGCTCGGCGTGTCCACCTGAATGCGCCGGGGCTGTGGGGAAGGTTTCCCCCAGGACGACGATGCGCTGAAGCGGGGCGAGACGGAGAGGAAGAACCTCTGGCTGAAGTAGGGGCCTCGATTCCACCTCGACCCAAGGGTGCCCAGACGCCGAGGTCATCGACATAGTCGTCACGTTCCACATAGAAGACGTTACCCGTCGCTCGGACCCCGAGGTTCCACCGCCTATGCCTGCCGCGACCCCGATCCCGATCCCCAGTCGCATCCAGACGATCCGGGAACACCACGAGGCCGGCGGCAAGGTCGCCGCGGTCTACCCCATCCACTACCCCCGGGCCCTGTTCCGGGCCTTCGGGGTGCTCCCGGTCGAAGTGTGGGGCCCACCCAGCGCCGACCGCAACCCGGCAGGGGCCCACCTCCAAGTCTATGTGTGCAGCATCGTGCACTGCGGCCTCGGTTTCCTGCTCTCCGGGGGCCTGGACATCGCCGACCTGATCGTCGTCCCCCACGCCTGTGACTCGCTCCAAGGGCTCGGCAGCCTGCTCCTCGACTTCCAGCCACCCAAGCAGCCGGTCCAGCCCTTCTACGTCCCCCGGGGCGAGGGGACGGCCGCCACGGACTTCCTGGTGGAGGAACTTCGCGCGCTCTATGCGTTCCTCGCCGAGCACACCGGCGCAGCGCCCTCCGACGCCGAGGTGATGGCATGCATCGAACGCGAGGAACGCGCCGGCGCCGCGGTGGTCTCGCTGTTCGCTGAACGGCGCGCGCTGCCCCTGGACAACCGGGCCTTCTACCGGGTGGTCCGCTCCCGGGAGTTCTTGCCCGCGGAGCGTTTTCTCGACCTGTGCGAGGCCACCCTCGCCTCCCGCACCGAGCCCGACAACCGCGCGGTGCCGGTGGTGCTCTCCGGGATCGTCCCCGAGCCGATGGAGGTCCTCGACGCCCTCTCGGAGGCTGGCGCGATGGTGGTCGCCGACGATCTCGCCTGCTGCGGGCGGCGGATGTACCCGGCGGGGTCGAGCACAGACCCCTTCCGCCGGATGGCGGAGCGTCTCCTGGGGAGTCCGCCGGACTGCACCCGCGGAACCACCGTGCGGGCCCGCTTGGACCACCTCCGCCGGCTGGTGGAGGAGTCGGGCGCGCGAGCGGTGGTGTTCTACGAGCCGAAGTTCTGCGAGCCGGAGCAGTTCTACCTGCCGCTGCAGCGCGACGCGCTGGAAGCCGATGGCATCCACACCATCACCATCGAGGTGGACATCGGCGACCCCCTCGGGATGCAGGCGGTGACTCGGATCGAGGCCCTGCTGGAGACCGTCGTATGAGCGTTCGCGGCACCCTTCGCTACCACCTCGAGGTCGACCTGCTCGGCAAGGCCTTCCTTCGCTACGAACGCCTGAGGTCGGAACGGAAGCTGCGCCACCCCCGCGCGCATCCCCACCTCAACCCGCCCCTACGCGCCTCGCCCCGGCTCAAGGAGCTGATCTCCCGCCACTACCTCAAGGGCCGCCACGCCAACGGGAAGAAGCCGGTCGCCTGGGTCACCTCGGGTGCGCCCATCGAGTTCCTGGTCGCGCTCGGCTACCACCTCCACTACCCGGAGAACCACGGGGCCGTGTGCGGGATCCGCCGGGTCGCCGAGGAGTTGTGCGGGACCGCCGAGGACGCCGGGTGGTCCCCCGACATCTGCTCCTACGCCCGCACCGACTTCGGGATGGTGCTC
>JAFDJI010000569.1 GCA_019307545.1 Deltaproteobacteria bacterium
GTCGTGTTCGCGCGGGTCGAGGAGGGTCTCCGCCATGACGCCCGCCGAGTCGATGTCCGAATCGGCTGTGTCGTTGAAGCCCTGGTCCCGGGGCGACACCAGGTAGCCGTCGGGGACGTCGATCTCGACGTGGTAGTCCCCGTAGCTCAGGTTCCTGAACGAGTACGAGCCGTCGGCAGCGGTGACGGTGGAGTCCAACCTGGTGCCGGCAGCGTTGTACAGACGCACGGTGACCCCACCGATGCCCGGCTCCCCCGGATCCTGGATGCCGTCGGCGTCGAGGTCCTCCCAGACCAGGTTCCCGATCGCCGGGACCCAGTCCGGGTCGTTGGGACCGATGACGGCGACGTGGATGTGGTCCTGGTGGACGACGTTGGCGAACGAGCGCTTGCTGCCCCCGTCGACGTCCCACGGGCTTCCGACCTGGATCACCCTGGAGTTCTCCCACAGCCACTGCACGAGAGATTCCGTGGTGGAGCCGTCGTCGCGGTCGTCGATCACCTGCCGCGCACCCACCCGGTGGATGTCGATAGCCCGCCCGATTGTGTGGTGACTGACCCGGTCGGTCTCGAAGACGTGATAGGGGTGGCCGGTGGCCATCACCGTCACGCCGTAGGAGGTGATGTCGGCGAGGTCCGACATCAGTTCGAGCAGGAAGGGAGAGACCTCGCCCCCGAGGATGTCGAGACGGGCCGAGTCGGGCATGTCGATCCGGGGATCGGCGGCGACGGCATGGGCGAGGGTGAGATCCTCCAGGTTGTCGAAGGCGCCGCCGGCCGATGCGAGTGCGTCGAACTCCCAGCCCGACTCGCCCATGACCAGGCGGATGTCCAGGGTGCGGACGACGGAGAACTCCGGTTCGGAGCCGGAGCCCACCGTCTGGCGCGCCACCACCATCACCGATGCCCGTTCGCTCGTCAGTCCGCCCATCTGGGGGTAGATGATCTCGCCGCGGGACCACCGACCGGCGTGGGTCAGGGGTTCACTCGCATCTCTGAGGAGATAGAACCCTGCGATTCCGGCGATACCCACGACCCGCTGGGCCGTGCTGTCGGACTCCTCGTACGTGGTGAGCGTGGCGACGATGTCTGTGGCGAGCTGCTTCGCCTCGCGCTCGACCTCGCCGTTGGGTACGAGGTACCGGGCCGGGCGCGCCGGCGGACCGGCGGTGGATGGGTTCGGTGCGGTCGTAGTCGTGGTGGTGGTGGTCGTAGTCGTGGTGGTGGCAACGGTGATCGTGGTGGCCCCGGGTGTACCCGTCGTGGGCACCGTCTGTGCACCTTGTTCGACCCCGGCCAAGGGGGACGGCGAGCATCCCGAAGCCAGCCAGATAATGGTCGCCAGGCCAGCAACCCCGATTGCCGCAATGCCCAACAGTCGACGCACTGAATCTCCTTACGTGACAGTGCATCCTCTCGCAGCACTGGTCCGCGTGTCGCCGCAGTATGCACCAGACCAACGGCAACCCACTTCATCGCAGCAGCGGACCGCGCACCATGATGTCCATGCACGCCCTCTCGAACGACCCCGGGGACCCTGCTGGAGGAGTCGACGCCCGAGATGGATCAGCCTCCTGCGTCCGTCGGCGGCAGTTCGCGCCACCACCCGGCGCTAGAGGACCAGTGGGTGAGCGTCTCTCCGGCTTCACCGGCCGCGGCACGACGCGACATCGCTCCGGGTGGTGGGTGATCTGCGCTCACTGTCCCTCATGCGTCGGCGAGCCTGGGCGTTGGCTTCCCTTCCCGGCCGGCGCCACCGATAGTCGTTGCCCATGGAACCTCACGGCCGACCTTTCCGTCAAACGATCATGAGACTGACCCAGCTGATCGTCACCCTGGCTTTGTTGACCGCGTCCTGTAGCGAAGGGGCCCCGACCGTCACCACCACCCCGACCACCCTGCCGAGCGATCTGGCGGAGCTGGGCGCCGCCCGGACCCGGTGGGAAGCGGCCGGGCTCGACACCTACTCCTACACCTTCACCGACGACTGCGGCGAGTGCGGGCCGGACCTGAGTGCCCCCCGCCAGATCGCCGTGTGGGACGGACAGGTGTTGGATCCGGCCGGGCTCACGCCCACGGTGGAGGAGGTCTTCAGCGAGATCGAGCGGGCGTACGAAGCAGGTCTGTCGGTAGCGGTCGTGTACGACGAGGAGCTGGGGGTGCCGCTCGATGTGGCCATCGACATCGAGTCACGTCCAGTGGACGGCGGCACGCATTGGACCATCAAGAAGATAGCTCCCGATCTTCCGGGGAATCCTGTGGCTTTGGCCGAACTCGAAGCGGCCTGGTCGTTATGGACGGCCACCCGCCCCTTCGCCTACTCATATTCCGTAGCCATCTTCTGTGACTGCCCCCTCGAGGGAAGCCTTTCCACCGAGGTCACCGGGGATGAGGTAACCGACTGGGATCTACTCTTCGAGCCCTCCGGGGGAGTCACCGTCACCCCCTCGACCATCGACGACCTCTTCGGCGACCTGGTCGACCTCGTCGCCGCAGGTGAGGAAGGCCTCCTGGACGTGGGCATTCTCATCCAGGGCTCAGCTCGCTATCACCCTGACCTCGGGTATCCGGAGTGGGTTGGAATCGACCTGTCCATCATCGATGATGGGCTGGCCGGTATCGACGAGTTCGGGCTGTCCGAGCGAATCGTCTTCACCATTTCTGACGTCGAGGCCCTGCCCGGCGAAGCCCCCGACCCTGTGTATGGGGCCGAACAGGAACTGCGGCAGGCTCGGCTCCTGTGGGATGAGCAGCGCTTGACCAGCTACACGTACGAGTTGGTCATCAGTGACCTGGCCGAAGCCACCGTGCACGGCCCATATGTGGTGACGGTCATTGACGGAGTGGTGGTGTCGGCGACGCTCAATGGCATCGAGACGAACATCGACGAGGCTCCTGTGGGCAGCATCGACGATCTGTTCGAGGCCACGCTCAACCTGATCATGGAGGAGGAGGACATCTCCGCCCTCTACAATGACGTGCTCGGGCACCCGGCGGTGATCGAGGCCTTCGGCGGCGAGGCCTTCCTCTCTATCACCAACCTCCAGCCGCTGCCCTGAGATCACCCGGGCCGACCGAGCAGATGCTCCGGCCGGCTGCATGCGTCACGTCAGGTCGCCGGAAATCAGCCGTTGTCATACCGACAACACCAAGTGGGCCAACCAGGGCTGTCGCACAGAAACCCAGACCACATGGGATTGGTATCGCGGCCACTGCAGGACGCGGTACCTGGTCCCACAAGAAGCGAGGAGTCTCGGTGGGCACGATAGGGTTTCAGCCTGGGAACCAATGCGATGGCGAGTCCGCTGCCAGGCATCGGACGGCGACCAACACCCCCCTTCCGCAGGGCGAACCATCGCCCCGCACCTTCCCCCCATCAAGGAGGGAAGTGGCGAAAGGCCAGGCATCGGACGGCGACCAACACCCCCCTTCCGC
>JAFDJI010000570.1 GCA_019307545.1 Deltaproteobacteria bacterium
CGTCGCCGGCATCCGGGACGTGGGCGTACTGGGTACCGGCGATGGTGTTGTTCGAGGTGTAGTGGAGGTACACCGTCCCCGCCGGCAGATCGCCCCAAGCCCCGGGAGCGGGCACCCTGTCGTACCCCGTCTCCCCTGCGGAGAACGGGACGTCGACGACCCCGAAGCGACGGGCCTCGGTCATGGCCTTCTTCGACCAGGCACCGGTGTCCAGGTAGGTCGCCCGCCCGCCCCGCAGCAGATTCATCGGCACCATGAAGAACTGGCTGGACGCGCCGCCCTGGAGGAACAGGACCTCCTGGTCGTCGTCCAGGGCAAGCAGCCGCTGCAGCCGCTCGCGCGCCGCGCCGATGATGCCTTCGAACAGCGGCGAACGGTGGGAGCACTCCATCAGCCCCAACCCGGTCTGGCCATATTCGAGGGCCGCCTCTCGGGCCTGCTCCAACACCGGCACCGGAAGCACCGCTGGTCCAGCCGAGAAGTTGTGGATCCGCGCCATGTCACCTCCCCAGGCGACCGTATTTCAGGGCGAGTGCTCGGTCAATGGTGATACGGGATGCCCGCCAGCAGCGTGAAGGCGCGGTAGACCTGTTCGTACAGCACGACGCGCGCGACCTCGTGGTTCAGGACCAGGCTCGACAGCCGCACCACCTTCCACGCCCGCGAGCGCACCGACGGATCGAACCCGTAGGGGCCTCCAATCACGAAGACCAGCCTGGAAACGCCGTCCAGACGCGCCTGCTGTACGAGGTCGGCGAAACCCCGGGTATCCAGGTCGGCGCCCCGTTCGTCCAACACCAGCAGCCGGTCCCGCGGTGACACCCGACCCAGCAACCGCTCGGCCTCCGCGCGCCGTACCTTCTCGGGATCACCACGGTATCGCTCCGCTTTGACGTGCGCTTCGTCCAGCTTCGTGTGCCGGGCGATGCGACGGCCGTAGTCCCGTGCCGCTTCCTCCGCCCAGTCACCCCCCCCGCGGCCAACGGTGAGGATGCAGAGCTTCACGTGCGCGAGTGGGTGCCGGCGCTTGCCAACTCCTCGGCCTCCGGCACCGGAAGCCGCGGCGCATCGGCCCAGAGCCCGTCGAGATTGTAGAAGCCGCGCAAGGGGCCGTCGAAGATGTGGAGGACCACATCCCCGAAGTCCACCAAGACCCACTTCCCCAGGGTGATCCCCTCCACGCCCTTGGGGCGGCGATCGAACTCACGCTTCGTCCAGAGGACGACGTAGTCGGCAATGGCCTTGGCCTGCCGTGGGTTGGTGGCCGAGCAGAGCACGAAGATGTCGGTGTAGGACACCAGGTTCTTCATGTCCAACAAGACCAGATCTTGGGCTTTCTTCTCCAGTGCGGCGGTGGCAATGGCGTTCGCCAGGTCCTCGGAGCGAATGGTCTCCTCCCGGGGTCGGGAAACAGCGCGCGTACCTCCCACCCCTGTCTTCATTGTCATCGGCGGGAAGCAGCACGGCAACCCTTTCCGGTGCGATGCCCCCCACCGCGGGCACCCCCACCCATCCGGGGGAAGGGAAGGGACCTGCTCTCGCGGGGCCCCTCCACCTCCGGTGGGTGGGTAGCCCCACCGCGATCCACCCCCAGTGGGTGGAAGGCAACATCCCGTCCACTCAGCGCCCCGAAGCCGGGCGCAGGCGGAGGCATTCCAACCCGACACGCCGCTTCGAGGCCAGGGGTCCCCCGCGTCGCGCAGCGACGCAAGGGGAACGCCGTAGGCGGCGCACCGGGTTGGAGTGCCTCCGCCGAAGAGCCCGGCGTCAGCAGCGCTCTTCTGGTGGAGAGCCTCCGCCGAAGAGCCCGGCGTCAGGTCGCTACGAGTTCGGCACGCTGAACGAAGTCAACACGAAGTAGGTGACTCCGTCCACCTCGAGGCGCATCCCGTCGAGGGTGACGCGCCGATCCTGGAGGTCGTCGTCGATCAGGGCCTCGAAGATCTCGGTGGCCACGACGTTGACCTTGCCTTCGGGGCCCACGGTGAACGGCGCCGCGACGTGGGACTCGAGGTTGTTGTCGGACTCGGAGATGCGCCCCGTGTAGTTCCACGGCGTGCCCTCGGCGAGAACCCGTTGGGCCATCATTCCAGTGGTGTAGGAGCAATTGGCCCCAACGAGGTGAGCCTTCTTGGCGCAAGCCGTGGCGTCCTTGTCGGCTATCGATCCGGGCGCTGCGGATAGAGATACCGTGGTCGATGCCAGGGCTCCCTTCGTGCCGCCGCACGCGAGCGAGACAGCCGGCAGCGTCAGGCCGACACCGAGCACCAGGATCTTCAGCATGGGCATCTACCTCGTCGGAACGGTATCGCTCCTCGACGACTAGAAGGTAAACGAGCGACCGGTGCGGATTCAAGCAACCGGGACATACCGTGACGAACCCCTAGGGTCGTCCTTCGAGGTCGGACCGCCCCCCCTGTCCGGTCCCGAGCGCCCGGAAGACAGCTTCCACAAGCGAGTCGAGGCCCTCGCCAGACACCGAGGAGACCGCCGATACCGGACCATTGGCGACCTCACCCAAGCGTTCCAGGAGCGCGTCCCGGGTCTCGGGGTCGACAAGGTCGACCTTGGTGAGCACCACCAACCGGGGGCGCTCGAGGAGGGCCGGGTCGTACGCGCGCAGCTCCGCCTCCAACGCCTGGTAGCGCTCCACCGGGTCTCCCTCCTCGGTCTCCAGGGTGACCAGGTGGAGGAGCAACGCGCAACGCTCGATGTGGCGTAGGAACTGGTGGCCCAGCCCTCGTCCCTCGGCCGCTCCCTCGATGAGCCCCGGGATGTCGGCCACGACGAAGGACACCCCCGGTTCCGGCTCCACCACCCCGAGTTGCGGAACGAGCGTGGTGAAGGGGTGGGCCCCGATGCGGGGCCTGGCGGCGCTGATGCGTGAGAGCAGGGTCGATTTGCCCGCATTCGGGTAGCCGAGCAGCCCGACATCGGCGATGAGCTTGAGCTCCAGCCGAATCCGGTGCTCCTCTCCGGGAAGCCCGTCCTGCGCATAGCGTGGCGTGCGGCGGGTGGCGCTCTTGAAGTGCACGTTTCCGAGCCCACCCTTGCCCCCCACCAGCCTCCAGGTGGCGCCCTCCGCGTCGAGGTCGGCGAGCGGCTCACGGTGCTCTACGTCGTGGATGACCGTGCCCACCGGGACCAGGAGCACCAGGTCGTCCCCATACGCTCCGTTCTGCTGGCGACCGCGGCCGCGCTGCCCGTCTCTCGCCCTGTACGTACGGTTGCGACGGAAGTCCTGCAGGGTGTTGCGGCGGTTCGTGGCCTCGAGAATCACCGCTCCCCCGTGGCCCCCATCCCCTCCATCCGGACCGCCCCGCGGTGCGAACCGCTCGCGGCGGAACGACACGCATCCAGCGCCTCCGTCGCCGGAGACGACAATGATCTCCACTTCGTCGATAAACCGCATGATGCTCGCCCGGGGCTCC
>JAFDJI010000571.1 GCA_019307545.1 Deltaproteobacteria bacterium
TGTCGCACCTCGAGAACCTCTCCTGTGGGCATGGCGGTGATGTCCGCGATGGAGCCCATCACCTCTCCGTCCACGTCCCGGTCCACGAGGTGCGACACCTCGCCGGTCTCGGGATCCAGCCATACAAGCTCGCCGGAACGCATCCCCAGGGCGAGGTTATCGCCGAGGTCGTGGACCGCCACCGGGGTGAAGGCATCTTCCCCGAGGTGCTCCGGGACCTCTACCCGTACTGCCTCCACGACCTGCCCGGCTGGATCGATGCGCAGCACCGCACCCCGGTCGGGCACGGAGAGCCACCACCCCTCCCCGCTCGCCACGGGCGCCATGCGTACCGGATGCCCGAAGGTGTCTTCGTCACCGAACTCCGTCGTCAGACGGTACTGGGCGTCGTAGAGCAGGGCCCGGCCCAGGTAGCCGTCCAGGACGATGAACCCGCCCCCGGGGAGGGGGGCCACGTCCGTCGGAAGCACGGCCTCCGTCGGGGCCGACCAGACCTCCGAGACCGCAACCATCGGGGGACGGTCGTCCAGCGGAGGCAGCTCCGGCGCGAACAAGTTGCATGCGCTGACCACGACGACCACCGCGATGTGCCAGGCAGCCTTCACGGACCATCCCCGTGGCAGGCACGGCAGAGTGCCCCGTTCTCCAGTTCCAAGGCCAGGAGAGGCGGATGCTCGGTGGCCGAGGTACCCGGCCACATGGCGTTCTCTTCCACGTCCTTCCACTTGCTCTTCAGAGCCGCCTCCCGCATGGCCTTCCCCATCCTGCCGCCCAGCTTCCCGGTACTCACCCCGTCGTGGACCTCGTGGCAGGACCAACAGGTGACATCGCCGTCGTGTAGTGCGATCGACGGGGGAAGGGTGGCCTGTACGTCCTCGGGCACCCTGTTGCCGACGTGCATGCCCACTCCGTAGTGCACCTCGCCGATGTGACAGACCACGCAGGCATCGGTGTCCTCCCAACGCAGCTTGGACTCGGCGGGGGCGGCGCCGGTCTCCGGGAGTGTCGAGTGGCAGGCGCTACAGGTGGGATCCGTCGGCGAGCGCGGCGCTTCGGGATGGTGGGGGTCGTTCCGGGTGTAGTCGTGCAACTCGTGGCACTGGTAGCAGAACTCGGTGATGCGCTTGTAGGGACCTCCCCGGTGCCACGGTGAGGGAAGCTCAGCGAAGTCCCCGCCGTGAGCAGGCTCGGAATGGCAGGTCGCACAGGTCACCTGGCCGTCCTCCAGGGGCCAGCCTGAAGCCACCGTGACCTCCTGTGGCGCAATGTCGACGGGGTGCATGTCGGCGGTCGGATGACAGCCGCGGCAGGTCTCCACGATGGGGAGCGTGGACGCCGGCAATTCAGGCGTCTTCCCGGCCGTGTGGCAGGCCAGGCAACCTTCCGGGTCGTCGTGGGGGTTGTCCACGCCCTCGTATTCGTTCCCCGACTCGTCGCTCGGGGTGGCCCCCCCGGGGACGAACAAGCCGAAGAGGAGAAGGATGGCTGGCACCCGCCGGGTCATGGCACCACCCCGTTGTCGCCGTGGCAATCACCGCAGGAGTCCAGACCGTCTTCCTCCACGATCTCGCGGACCCCTACAAGGTCCACATCCTCGGTGCACCCGAGCCGATGGAGTTGGAAGATCGCGTGGCACTCTTCGCAATCATCGAGGCCCCACCCGGTGGGGTGCTCCTCCAGGGTCACCAGGAGCCCGCCCTGGCTGTCGAGCATGGACCCACGCGGACAGGGATCCGTCTCGCACCCGGCCATCGAGCCCAGGACGAGCAGTACCATCGCAGCCCACCTCACCATGGGATGGCCCCCGTCGAGTGGCACGCGGCGCAGCCCTGGCCGGCGTGGCACGCTGAGCAGGAAAACGGGTCCAGTCGCGCCTCGATCCCGTGGAAACTGTCAAAACCGGGGGGGTGGGGGGACTTCGCCATCGCGCCGCGCACGTCGTGGCAGTCCACGCAAACGGAGGTGGGATGACATTCGCGACACATGGCGCCTCGGGCCCTGGACACCTCACCGTGCTGTTCGAGCCAGTCGAGGTCGTGGTCTTCGGGGCGCAGTTGACTCCGGTCCGAGTGACACAGGGTACAGGTGCCGACCGCCGAACGCGGGGCACCGGGGAACTGCCGCCGGTGGCATCCGTGACAGGCCGACAGGGCGCGCGGGAGCGCTTTCTGCGGCGGGGAGAGCACGCCATCGATCTCGACCCGCAACCCCACGGGATGACAGTCGGTGCAGACAAGGTTGTTGGAGCGGAACACCTTGACGTGTCGGTCGTGGTCGAAGGGAAACGCTTCGTAGACTTCCGGCGGTTCGAGGGCGACGGCCGTGCCCCACGCCAGCATCGCGAGCAGGGCGATGCCGATCCAGATCGCCACCGCACGCATCAAGGCAACACCCCCTGGGTCATGCCGGCGCGGAGCGAGATCCCGCCCCGCACCCAGGGTTGAAGCCGCCGGCTGTACCCCGCCGCCAATCCGAGGGACACCCCGAAATGGCGGGTCATCTCGGACGTCCCGAGGTGGTACACAGGCAGCGTGCCGCGCACCCGCGCCTCCCAGATGGGAAGCGGTAGGCACCCACATCGCCGTGCACGACGATCGGTCCGGACCACGCGCCCTCCGCACCACCGCCCGCAACCCAGGAGTTGGGGAAACCGGCCACGAGGGCATAGCCACCGACCCAACGGGTTCGCGTGGAATGACGGAGCCCCCAGCGGCCCACGCCACCGAGAACCGCCTCACCGTCGTCGGGACGCAGGGTCGCTCCGAGCCTGGCGGAGGTGGCCCAGCTACCGGACTGCCAGCGCGCCATGAGGCTTGTGACCCCGTACCCTTCCGGCGCGAGCCAGTGGATGGGGAAGCGTTCGGCTTCGGGCGCCGAGGTCGGCGGCGTCCCCTCCCAGCGGAGGTCACCGCCCAGGTCCAGGGTGCGACCCACCGGGAAGTAGCCGTGCATCGTCGCCCGCCATTCAGGGCCGCCCTCCGCCAACCGCAGCTCGGCGAACGCCATCGCGCTCGCCCCCCGCGGCCCCCAGGCGGTGGCGGCGACGTGCAACCGCTGGGTGAACGACTGGTCACCGCGGGCCTCCCAGCCGAAGATCAGCTCCGTGGTACGGGAGTACCGTCCGTCGCCCACGGGCGGCCGGATATGCCCCTGGAACCCGCCCACCACCGTGTTCCCGACCTTCCAGGTCTCGGGGTGCCACAGCCGCCCGGCCCAGGCGGACCCGTACCACAGGCCGCCGCGGTCGAGGTCGAACGACACCCCGTCCACGCGCTCGCGCCCACGCGGGTCGGAGCGCACGAAGCGACCCACGGTGAGGATGTGGTCGCGGCCGTTGTGCGCGACGCTCAAGCGCCCGATGTCGAAGGTGGGACTGTCGTGGGGCGAGGGCACGAGGCGCAGCCCGCCATCCATCGTCACCCGCACCCGCGGGTCCAGCGCCAGATCGAGTTGGAGGTGCTCGAATCCCCCGTATACCAGATTGCCGTAGGCGTCCGGCCGAAGCTCGAGACTCGTGTTCGACCACGCAGAATAGGGCACCTCGGGCGTGGCGCCCATCGCGAACGGGACCGCGACGAGCAGTAGCAGGGTGGCCCACCTCATAGCGCGGCTTCCTTGTGGCAGGCCGAGCCGCAGGACACCGGCAGCAGCGGCGGCGAGAGGTCGACCGCGGAGTGGCACCCCCAGCAACTCGACTCCCCGCGGGACTGGACCACGGGGATGTGTCCGAGGGACCACCCCTGCGGATGGGGGAACAGGTCGTGGCACGTGGTGCAGGTGGGCGTCCACAGGACGTCTTCCGAGGCGTGGCAGGAGGAGCCGCAGTCCCCGACCTGGGCGCTCACCCCGTGCACCAGCGGATCGAGCCAGCCGTCGGGATGGGGGTAGGCGACGTGGCAGTTCGTGCAGCGCCCGCTGGGGTAGGCGTCGAAGGCCTCGCCGTGACAACCCACGCAGGCGGTCGGGCCCCCGCGCTCCACCACGCCCGCCCCGTGTTGGCCGTGCTGCCTCCAGTCCTGGGCGTGGGGGTAGGTCGAATGGCAACCGACACAGGTCGCATGTTCGGCGCCGCCCGGCTGCAACGTCCCATCCTCGCCATGGCAGTCGACACATCCCTCGGGATCGCCGAGCCACTGCACGCCATGCACCGAACCGAGGTGGAAGTCGGCGATGTGCGGATAAGCGGCGTGGCAGGAGATGCACGCCGGACCCAAAGCGTCGGTCTCGTCGAAGGGCCGGTGGCATTCGGCACAGGTGGCGTCCTCTGCCAGCGAGTCCGCGCCGTGCCCCTCGTGCTCGTAGCCGTCCGGGTGCGGGAACGATGCCCCGGAGGTGCCGGGTTCCCCGTCGGTAAGCCGCCCGCATCCGACGAGCAGCACCGCGAGCCCCACCAGGCATCGGGCACTCAACGGCTGCTCCCGAACAGGTGCCAGAGACCGCTCAAGGTGACGTAGGTGTCGCGGCTGTAGGGATCCCAGACGGGACACGCACAGTTCCCACCTTCATCGTCGGCTTGGGCGTCGCGTTGGAGGTGGCAATCCACGCACCCGGGAACGGGCACCGCTCCGAGCGGAAGGGTCTGCGCACCTGTCGCGTCGAACTCCGCGAGCACGTCGTCGGGATGCCAGGGCAGCAGGCTGTGCGCGTGCAACTCTCCCACCCCGGAGACCGCGTCCCCACGCAGCGCCTTCCCCGACCGAGGCAGGTGGCACCCGGTGCAGGTCCCGGGTTCCCAGGGACCGGTCTCGTAGACCGCGTGGGCGGAGTGCTCCTCCAGGGAGGAGACGTCCGGGAAGCGGGTGCGGTGGCACCCAACGCACAGCGCATTCTCCGAAGGGTCGTGACGCAACATGGCGACGTTGTCGGTCCCATGTGGATCGTGACAATCGGAGCATGCGCCGTCATAGCCCTCCGGACCGCGACGATGGGGTGAGGCGCGGAACTCCCCGACCTGATCGGCCTGGACTCGTGAGGCATCCACCGCAATCCACCACTGTGGATCCGGGGTCGTGCTCTCGTGGAGGAGGTCGTGGGCGGCCGACATCTCTCCGGTGGGGGTCACCGGCCATCCCGGATCCGCGGTGAAGGGATGAACGTCGGTGGTCACCCGCTCGTGGCAGCGGGCGCACACTTCGATGCGTTGCCACCCCTGCAGGCGCCCCGGGTTCAGGATCGTCAACCGCTTGGGCACACTGCCATCTCGGTGCGCGACCCCGGGTCCATGGCACGCCTCGCAGCCCACAAACCGCTCGACCTCCCCGCCGGCTGTGGCAGGCGCCAGCGAGAAGCCATCGGATTCCACCAGGCGCTGCCCGGTGGCGTGGCAGCCGGCACAGCGGAGATCCCAGGACGCGTCGGTCCCCGGTTCACCACCGTCGAGGTCCAGCTTGCCGTCCACGTCAAACCACGCCCCGGTCCAGGCGGGGATCCACTCCGCGGGGAATTGCTGGGTGGAGAGTCCACTCCCGGGGCGCACCCAGGCGAGGGGGAGCAGCGCCCGGCGGCCCTCCACCAAGATGGTGACGGCCGCGCCGGCATGGTGTCCGCCGTAGATCTCGGCGACCGGCAGGTCCCCGGTGGTCGTGCTGTCACCGTCAGTGACCCTGGCCCACCACTCGCTGCTGGAGGTCTGCGAGAGGGTGACCGTCGCACCCGGCACCGCTGGCTCGAGCGACGCGACGAGACCGGAAGCGAAGTCACCATCGATTCCCGATGGGTCACTTTCCATTTCTTCCGGGGTCCGGGAGGCGCGGTAGTGGGACGATTCCTGGTAGGCCGCACCGACCGTCCCCGGCTGGTCCCCTCCGTGGCACGCGATGCACCACTGGGTCCCAAAGTAC
>JAFDJI010000572.1 GCA_019307545.1 Deltaproteobacteria bacterium
GCACGGGGTGCTGAAGCTGTACGACGCGCCGCTTTCGGTCGGCGAGGTCTTCACCCAGGAGGACATCGGCAGCCAACTCGTGGGCTACAGCCACGACGGTGGGGAGAGTATCGCCGACAGCTTCGACTTCACCGTCTCGGACGGTGTGGGCGGGACAATCGAGCTCACCACCTTCGACTTCGTCATCGGCGAGGTGAACGACCGGCCGGTGGCGGTGGACGACGGCCCCTACTACGTCGAGGAGGACGGCGTCCTGGTCATCGAGGCGGCGGACGGCATTCTGGCAAACGACATCGACATCGAAGGGGACGGCCTGTCGGCGGTGCTGTCCCTGGGTGTGAGGCGCCCTCGAACATCGCCAGCGTCATCATCACAGTGGTGGAGAAGCCCGAGGAAATCGACGACACCGGGATCGAGGATCCGAATGGGGGCTGCAAGTACTGCAACCACACCGGACCTGCGCCGGCGTCGATCTGGGCCCTCCTGTTGGGTGGCCTCGCGCTGCTGCGCCGTCGTAGAGTCCGTGCGTGAAGGTTGCGCTCACCATCGCCGGAAGCGACTCCGGAGGCGGCGCGGGCATCCAGGCGGACCTGAAGTCCATGCAGGCCAACGGGGTGTTCGCCGCCTCGGTGATCACCGCCGTCACCGCACAGAACACCCGGGCGGTGACCGCGGCCTTCGACCTGCCCATCGAGATCATCGAAGCGCAGATCGACGCGGTCATGAGCGACATCCAGGTGGACGCGACCAAGACCGGAATGTTGTCGTCGATTGCGATCATCGAGGCAGTGGCGCGCAAGGTGAGGGAGCACTGGATGTTCCCGCTCGTAGTGGACCCGGTGATGATCTCCAAGAGCGGGTTCGCGTTGCTGAAGCCCGACGCGGTGGGCGCCCTGCGGACGCTATTGCTGCCCCTGGCCACCGTGGTCACTCCGAACGCCCACGAGGCGGAGCGGCTGGCCGAGATGGAGATCCGCACCGCGGATGACGCCGCCCGAGCGGCGCGGCGGCTCCACCGCATGGGCCCCGGGGCCGTCCTGGTGAAGGGCGGCCACCTCGAAGGAGAGGAGCAGGCGCTCGACGTCCTCTTCGACGGCCAGGACGAGCACCGGATCGCCTCCCGGAGGATCGACACGCCCCACACCCATGGCACGGGTTGTACCTATGCCTCGGCCATCGCCGCCAACCTGGCCAAGGGGTACGACCTGGTGACCGCAGTACAACGGGCAAAACGGTACCTGATCGGGGCCATCGAGAACGGACTGCCGATCGGCGCGGGCCACGGACCGACCCACCACTTCTGGTACCTGGAGCCGTTCGGCGGGCTTCCCGACGAGCGTTGAAGCCATGGTCGTCGGCACCCCCCACGTCGAAGCGCTAGCGGACGAGGGCACCGAATCGTGAACCACGCCTGCTCCTGCTGTGGGTACCGCACCCTGCCCGAAGCCGGTGCCTACCTCACCTGTCCGGTATGCCTCTGGCAGGACGAGCCAATCCCCGAAGTCGCGGCACGCAGCGGCCTTAACGACGGCATGACGCTGTTGGAGGCCCAGCGCCACTTCGCCCAGCATGGTGTCATCGAGCCGAGCCTGGCGCAGCGCGCCCGCAAACCCCTGCCCTTCGAAACACGGGATACCAGCTGGCAAAGTGAACAACAGCGAGCCGACCTGGCCGCCCAACCGGTGCTCGAAGACATCGAACGGGCCTACGCCGGCACCCCATCTCCCACCACCTTCACCAACGCCGACCACTGCGAAGAATGCCACGAGCACAACGAGTGGTTCCTGAACCACGCCCCGGGGGACCTCGACCTCGAGCTGCTCGAGAGCATCTCCTCGGGGTGGAACCCGTTCTGTTTCCTCGAGGCCCCGGGATGGGCCTGGTACCTGCCTACCGTCACCCGACTCGGGTTGCAGCCCGGCGGCGGATGGTGGCTCGAGGATCTCGTCGGATTGCACCTCGCCCCATTGCCAGATGACGCCGACCAGGTGCCCTGGAATCTCCGCGGACATACCGTCGGGCAGCTGCGCGCCCTGAGCGCGCTTGTGGACCTCGCCGTCGAGCAAGCCGAGGTCCGACAGATGGACAGGGGGCAGCTGGAGGCCGTACAGCGCCTGTGGGCTCAGGAGTCTTGGTACGTCTAGAACAGGGAGAGACGGGGCATCGCCACGTCACTCCACCAGTTCGAGCCGAATCGCCAGATCCCGCGCCAGATCTCGGAGCCTGCCCGCAGCGACCAGGCAGGGAGCCAGGCCGTGGGTGTGGGCCATCTCGGCGGTGGCCGGGCCGGCAACCGCCACGAGTGCGCCCCGGGTGGCGTGCTCGAGGGTGAGCCCGGCCTGTTCGAGGCCCTCCAAGAGGTACCGGACGGTGCTGGGATTGGCCAACGCGATGGCGTCGAAGGGTCGTTCGAAGGCCCGGTGCATCGGGCCGGGGTCGGCCACCACCTCCATCCGGTAGCCCACCACTTCGGTGACCTCCGCCCCACGTTCGGTCAGTGCGTCCGGAAGTGCCGCGCTAGCCCCCTCGACCCGCACCAGCAGTACCGAGTGGCCCTTTGCGTCCCCCATGGCGTCGGCAACCTCCGCGGCCCGGTGCCAGGAGGGCACCACCCCCGGCTGGACCCCGCAGCGCCGCAGCGCGCGTACCGCCCCACTCCCGATGGCCCCGATGCGCGGTGCCCCTGGGAAACCCAGACCGCTGAGGTCCCGCCGGCCGAAGGCGTTCTCCACACACCTCCTCCCCGAGAACACGACCCAGTCGAAGGTCTCCACGCGCTCGAGGGCGTCGTCGAGGGGCGCGAAGTCCCGTGGCGGCCAATCCTCGAGCACGGGCAGTTCGACCACCTCGGCCCCCGCCCGACGGAGCATCTTCTGCAGCGGATTGCGGTCCGGACGCGACGGTGGGGCCAAGATGCGTGGCAAGGCTCACCCCCGCTCGATGAAGGTGATGTAGACGAGGGCCATGGGGACGAGGAACCCGAAGAGTAGGACCGGGAAGCACAGGAACGCGGCCAGCGCGAGGGCGAGGAGGCCCCAGTGCACGGCGATCGCGCCAGCCACTGCGCCGGTCGCGGCACCGGGGAACCAGAAGGGTGAGAGTACCTGGTCCTTGATCGGCGGCTGACCGCGGGCGATCAGGCGCGCGTTCCGGATTCGCTTGTATTGGAGGAGCGCGATCGCGCTCGGCAACCCGCCAAGTGCACCAAGGAGCGCACCGAGCAACGCGCCGAGGAGGGAGAGGACCACCGCCTCACCTCCCTTCGCAGCCTTCTTCGCCCATCGCGACCACCGGGATCCCGTCGCGGAAGGTCTCCAGAAAACAGCGGTACTGCGCCTTGGCCTCTGGAAGCTGGAACATCACCTCGTGGCCGTCCTCCACGCCATCCTCGGCGTGTTGGACCACCACCGCGGTCACCTCGGCGCCCCCGATGGAGAGGTTGCCCGAGGCCGGTAGGTCGATCGTCGTGCCTCCGCCGTAGGCAAGCACCTCCGCCAGGGGGGTGAAGTGCTCCAGATCGGGGTGGTCCGCGTCCAGCG
>JAFDJI010000573.1 GCA_019307545.1 Deltaproteobacteria bacterium
GCGTGGTCTGAGACGTCGACCTCCTGCTTCGCCACGCCGCTGACCTCTCCGGCACAGCCGCCACCAAGCGAGAAGGACTGGGTCCCGCCGTGTGCGGCTGGGGTCTCGCAATCCCCCAGGTGCACCGACTCCAAGGGCCCCTCGGTCTCCACCCAGCCCGAGTCCCCGTCCTCGGCGCCGGGGTTGGCGAGCAGGTTCTCGGTCCGGACGAAGGCGGTGGTGGTGAAGGTCAAGGGCTCGGACCAGTCGCTCCAGGCCAACCCGTCGTCGCGGTACCGCAAGCGCCAACACCAGGTCCGCTCCTCTCCCAACCGAAACACGTGCTCGTCGGTCAGGTCGTCGCCCGCCTGGGTGTCCACCTCGAAGTACAGGTTCCGGTCCTGGCGCCAGGAATCGTAGACCGACAGGGAGAACTGGCTGCAATCCGACGCGATCTGCCACTGGGAGGCGCCGTGGGCATCGCCATCCGGATCCGAGAACGCGCTGGCCTCCAACGCGAAGCAGTCCGCCAACACCTCGTCGCCGCGGGGCCCGATGGGGGCCGGAGATGAGGGCGTCGCGTTGTGCAGCCGGACCACGACCTCGTCGGTGACGGTGTTGTCGAGGGGGACATCGTTGTCTCCCCGGCTGACGCGGCGGAGGCGGAACTCCGGCGACTGGCCGGCCTGGACCTCCACCAGCACAAAACCCCAGTCGTCCGTCGAGACCGCGAACTCCGGGTAGTCCCTCTGCGCAGAGTCCCCCCAGTAGTCGATGGAACCCCCCGCGACGGCGACGTTCACCATCAGGTGGCGGTGCTCCTGGGACTGGCCGCGAGAGTAGCCGTGGGTGTGCCCGAAGAAGTGGATGCTCGGCTTGTCGCAATCCGCGGTGAACTGCTCGAGTTGCTCGACGATGCGCCCGGTGAAGATTGACTCCCCGGGCAGCCACAGCTCGGACTTGGCCGGATGGTGGAGCTGGGCGAAGACGAAGTCGATGTCCGGATCGCCGCACACCTCGGTGAGCACGTCGTCCAGCCAGGAGGTCTGGGCCTCCGTCCAGTAGGTGAAGTTCGAGTCCAGGCCGATGAGCCGCAGGTTGCTGTAGTCCGCGTACCACCAGTGCTCGAGGTAGCCCTCGGTCCCGTTGTCGGGGAGGTGGAAGTAGCGGAAGTAGTAGGGGGTGTCGTCCTCGTGGTTGCCGAGGACCGGGTAGTACGGCACCTGCGCCATCAGCTCCGCGCCGGGCGCGAAGAAGTCCTCGGCCCACTGCGGGTAGTCCCAGCCGTCCTGGACCAGGTCGCCCACGGCGAGGACCAGCCCAATCTCCTCTGCCATGTCCGGCCCATGGTTCACGCTGACGTAGTCGATGACGCCGTCCTGCACGACCTCGGCGTACTTCCCCGGATTGCTCGAGGAGCGCTGCATGTCGCTCATGGCCACCAGGCGGAAGGACCGCTCCGCGCTCGCCTCGGGCGGGGTGACGAAGTGCCAGGTCGCGGACTGCGCGCCCCCGGTCGCTACTCGGTAGACGTAGCGGGTCTCGGGGTCGAGCCCGGCGAGGTGCACCTCGTGGATCCGCGAGCCGTCGTGGCCCTCGTGGAACCCACCGGTGGACGTCTGGTCCAGGGCTTCGCCACTGCCCCACTCCACCCGACTCTCGTCGCCGGTATCGGTCTCCCACACCACCCAGATTTCCGTCGGCGTGGCGGACTGGAGGAAGGGACCGACGACGATCTCCTGCGCATCCGCCCGGATGGGGAGGACGGCGAGGAGGAGAGACGCGAACGCAGCGCAAGGACGAGACATCGGCACCTTCGGGAGACCCTACTCCTTAGCCGAGAATGCGACGCATCGCTGCACGGAAGCCAACCGCGCGGATCGGCTTCGGGGTCGCTATATTGCCGCCCCCGCGGCCACGCGGTCCCCTACGGAGCGTATCGTGTCCTTCGACCTCCTCCGCCACTTCACGCCTCTCCTTGCCCTACTGCTGGTCGGTTGCGCGAACCCGGACGAGGAGCCCGACCTCGGCCCCTACCCCGACTGGTGCCGAGAGCAGACCTTCGACGGCACCCTCACCGATGCGACCGTGGGGGCGCTGAGCGGTCGATACATCGGTATCTACGCCGGTCTCCCCGTGGGGACACTCCTCACCATGAAGGTGATCCCGGAGCACCCGTTCCAACTCACCGGGATCCGTGTCGCGACCAATGGCAGTGCCGGCCCCATCCGGGTCCGCCTCACCGAGTCCATCGGCCGGTCCTACCCGGACCTGGACGCAGACCTGGTGGCGCCCATCGAGAGGCAGGTGGAGGACCCAGACCCCGACGAGTGGCTGGAGTTCGACGTCTCGGACGAGGAGGCGTTCCTCGAGCCCACCCAGCACTACATCCTGGTCTTCGAACTGCTCGCGGGGGGCCCGACCCTGGCGGTGGAGGACCTCCCCCCGGGAGAGATCTCCCGCGCCCTGATGCACGTGCCAGGTGAGCAACTCGCCTGGGGCAGCCAGGGGAACTTCCGCATGGATCTGGTCGGGCAGAGCTTCTGCGCCGTCGAATTCGAGGATCGCTGGTTCGAGGAGACCCCCGACCCGCCCTGGGCGGAGGTGGCGTCCCAACGCACGGCCTTTACCGATCTGGACGGGGACGGTCACGATGACCTGGTCCTCAACGCGGGAGGTCCCGTCGCATACTTCGGCGATGGCGCCGGCAGCTTCTCTGAACCCAACTTCAACCCGTTCCCGGACACCCCCCGCTCGGGAATGCTGGTGTTCGCCGACGTGGACAACGACGGCGACGTAGACGCCTTCGCCGCCCACAACGTGGCCACGGATGGAGATGGAGACGGCATGTGGCGCCTCGATGGGGACTGTGACGACACCGACGCGACCGTGCGCCATGGCGTCGACGAGGTGGCCGACAACGGGCGCGATGACGACTGCGACGGAACCGCGGACGACGGGACCGACACCTCAGACGAAGATGCGGACGGGGCCGCCATCGCCGACGGCGACTGCGACGACACCCGCGATGACGTCTACCCGCTCGCCCCCGAGTTGCTCGACGGCCGGGACAACGACTGCGACGGCGAAACCGACGAGGACTTCGGCAACCGCATCCTCCTCAACGACGGCTCGGGGCACTTCACGGCCCTGGCGAACGCCGGGGTGGAGGTGCTGGACCCCACCACGGCCGCGGCCTTCGGCGACGCAGACGGCGACGGGCTCCTCGACCTGTACTGGGGCAACTGGCTGGTGACCTACCCCGAGAGCCCCTCCGTCCAGGACCGGTTCTTCGCGGGCGTCGGCGGCGGCGCCTTCGAGGACGCCCAGGAGGCGGCGGGGCTCGTCCGTGGAACACCCTATTCCTGCTACGGAGTGAACTGGGCCGACTACGACAACGATGGCGCCCCGGACATCTACGTTGGCAACTACCATG
>JAFDJI010000574.1 GCA_019307545.1 Deltaproteobacteria bacterium
GCCTGGCAGGATGACCTGCTCACCTTCGAGACGCCGGCGTGTGTGGATCCCGGCGCCGATCTGCTCCGCCTCGTGGGGTGTCCGGACCTGTCGTCGCGCGAGTGGGTGTGGACCCAGTACGACCACCAGGTGGGGACCAACACCGTGGTCGCCCCAGGGCTCGACGCGTCCCTGGTGCGCATCAAGGGAACCGACAAGGCCATCGCGCTCACGATGGACTGCAACAGTCGCCATGTGTACCTGGACCCGCGCACCGGCGCCGCGGGTGGGGTGGCCGAGGCGGCGCGCAACCTGGCGTGCGTGGGCGCGGTCCCCATCGGTGTCACCGATTGCCTGAACTTCGGGAACCCCGAGAAGCCCGAGATCATGTGGCAGTTCGCGGAGTCGGTGGACGGGATGGCGGAGGCGTGCAGGGCCTTCGAGGCGCCCATCGTCTCGGGCAACGTGTCGTTCTACAACGAGACCGAGGGCCGCGCGGTGTACCCCACCCCCTTGGTGGTCATGGTGGGGCTCGTGGAGGGGGCGCTGCCGCAAGTGCGGGGTCACTTCGCGAGGGAGGGGCTCGAGGTGTCTATCCTCGGCGCGCTCCCGACCCACGGCCTGGGCGGGTCGACCTGGCTGTTCCAACTCCACGGGCTGGACCGCGGGGCGCCTCCGCCAGTGGACCTCGACGCCGAGCGCCGCCTGCACGGGGCGGTTCGGCGGTTGGTGCGCGAGGGTCTCGTCGAGGTGGCACACGACGTGTCCGACGGGGGGCTCGCGGTCGCGCTGGCGGAGTGCTGTCTGCCCTGGCGGACGGTGCCCGCGGTGGGGCTGGTGGGAAGCCTGCCCGGAGCGGGCTCCAACGCCGCGCTGCTCTTCGGCGAGGACCATGGCCGGGTGGTCGTCGCCTACGATCCGACCCGGGTGGATGCGGTCGACGCGGTGCTCGACGGAGTGCCCCGCCACGTGATCGGGCGCACCGGAGGGAAGCGCCTCGCCTTGCAGGGCGTGCTGGACCTCTCGATCGATGCCCTGTACCGGGAATGGTCGACCGCGCTACCGTCTTTCGCGAAAGGCGAGGGGTAGCGATTGGAAGGGTTCCGGGACGAGGGTGGGCTGTTCGGCATCGCCGGCCATCGGCTGGCCGCGCACCTCACCTACATCGGCCTGCACGCACTGCAGCATCGCGGGCAGGACGGCGCTGGGATCGTGGTCTCCGACGGCGACCTGCTCCGCGGGATCCACGGGAGCGGGTTGGTCCAGGAGGCCTTCGCGGGGACGCTCCTGCAGGGGCTCCGCGGCCAATCCGCGATCGGGCAGGTGGTTCGCTCGGGCCGCGACACCCAGCACGCCGCGATGGCCGCCCAGCGTCTCCCCCTGCTGGTCCGGTACCGGGGGGGGCAGTTGGCTGTGGCCATGACCGGGCGGTTCACCAACGGGTCTCTGCTGAGGCAGCGGCTCAAGGACGACGGCGCCCTGTTCACCACCCTCGCCGACGCCGAGATCCTTCTCCACCTGCTCGCGACCTCCCGGCAGAAGACCCTGGTGAACCGGCTGGTGGACGCGCTGTGGCAGGTGGAGGGTGCGTTCTCCATCGTGCTCCTCTCTGAAGATCGAATGATCGCGGTGCGCGACCCGAACGGCTTCCGCCCGCTGCTGCGGGGACGCCATGAGGGCGCGACGGTGGTGGCCACCGAGGACGGTCCCATCCGGTTCCTCGGGGGGGAGATCCGCAGCGAGATCGAGCCGGGGCAGATGGTGATCGTGGACGAGCACGGAGAGAGCGCGGTGCGGCCCTTCCCGAGCAGGCCCCGGTCGGCGTGCATTCAGGAGTACGTGGAGATCGCCCCGGCCGATGCCCACGTGTTCGGGCAGGCGACCTATTCGCTGCGGGTGGCGCTCGGGGAGCGGCTCGCTCGAGAGCGCCCCAGTGCCGGGGCCGAGGTGGTCGTGTCCCTTCCGGGCGCCGCGACGCCCATCGGGGTCGGCTACGCCCGGGTCGCGGGGCTGCCGGCCAAGGAGGGTCTGGTCCGGACCCCCTACACCCGGCGCAACTACGTGGAGCCCCCACAGGAGCTACGCGATTTCGGGTCGCGCCTTCGCTGGACGCCGGTACCGGTGGTGGTCGACCAGCAGGTCGTTGTGCTGGTGGTGGCCTCCATCACCACTGGGGAAATGGTGCGCAAGGCGGTGCGGCTCCTCCGGGGCGCCGGGGCGCGGGAGGTTCACCTGCGGGTGGCCTCACCGCCCGTCACCGGGACCTGCCACTACGGGGTGTCCAGCCCGACCGCCGACGAGCTGGCGACATCGCGCCATGGGGGCCCGGTCGAGCTGAGCGGTTGGCTGGGCACGGAGTCGGTGGGCTTCCTCAGCGTGGAAAGCCTGCACGCCATCCTCGGGTGCCGCACCGACGGCACCCCGCAGTGGTGTGACGGCTGCTTCTCCGGGGACTACCCGGTGGTGCCGGCCGAGGAGTTGGAGAAGGACCAGCTTCCGTTGTTCGAGGACGGCGAGGAGGACCCGTCGCCCACGACGGACTGAGACACACAACTCAGCGTGGCGCCAGTGGCATATGGGTGTCTGCGTCGAATGTGGGCTAAGAGGCCGGGGGGCGCGAGCAAATGAAGGTCCAGGACATCACCGATCGCCGAATCCGGCCGCAGAAGTTGTCCGGCGCGGAGACGCCGCACGCCACGATCGAGCCGAACACCACCTGCAACATCCGGTGCCGGGCCTGCTACAGCATCGAGGAGCCCGAAGAGAAGCCGCTTCAGCAGGTCTTCGACGAGATCGATCTGGCGATGTCCAAGCGCAACCTGGACGCGATCAGCCTGCTCGGCGGCGAGCCCAGCCTGCACCCGGACATCGTGGAGATCGTCCGTTACGTCAAGTCCCGCGGCCTGGTGTGCATGCTCCTCACCAACGGGGTGCGCTTCCTCTACCATGACGACGAGCCCCTGCTGGACGCGCTCGTCGCCGCCGGAGTGGACCGGTTCCTGCTCCACATCGACTCCGGGCAGGCGCATATCCACGACGACATCGAGCAGGCGCGCGAGCGGATGTTCTCCATGCTCGACGAGCGCCGGGTCTTCTACGGGTTGTCGCTCACGCTGTACCCGGGCGAGGAAACGGCGCTGCCCGGGATCATGCGTCGCTATGCGCCGCACCCCTACTTCGACGGGGTGTTGGTCACCCTGGCCATGGACTTCAAGCGCGCCTTCCAGCCGGCATCGGTCCGCCGGGGCGAGCCGGACATGGGCAAGGTGGTGAGCGCGCTCTCCGAGGACCTCGGGGTGGAGATGTCCACCTATCTGCCCTCCAGCCTCGACGAGGACGAGGTCTGCTGGGCGATGTACTTCTACTGGATCAACGCGGAGACCGGAAAGACCTTCGGGGTTTCGCCCGCCCTGAGCCGCGCCATGAAGGTCCTGTA
>JAFDJI010000575.1 GCA_019307545.1 Deltaproteobacteria bacterium
CCGGCCGCATCGTCGCGGTCAACCCCGACGCCAGCGCCCTGCCGGAGCGACTCCTCGGGGTTGTCCTGCAAAGGGCCTTCCTGTATCTGGAGTCGCCTCCGGCCATCGTGCGACCTGAGCACGAGGCCATGCTCCGCGTCACTCGCGAGAGCGTCTTCTACTGATTCGGAGAGATCTGTATGCCGTTCGTGTACGAGATGCCGGAGATCGGCGAGGGCGTTGTCGAGGGCGAGATCGTCGCCTGGATGGTGAAGGAAGGCGACTTCATCGAGCGCGACGCGCCCCTGTGCGAGGTGATGACCGACAAGGCCACGGTGGAGATCTCTTCCCCCACCACCGGGCGGGTGTTGAAGCTCCACGGTCAGCCAGGCGACATCATCAAGGTCCACACACCCCTGGCCGAGATCGACGAGAACGGCGCCGGCGCTGCGACCCCTGGCCCAGCACCAGCGCCACCGGCGGCACCCGTCACTGCTCCCCCCATGGGCGTTCCTTCCAGAGCGAAACCCGGCGTACCCGCGAAGGCCCCCCCCTCCGTACGCCGCCATGCGCGCGAGGAGGGCGTGGACCTGCACCGGGTGTCAGGCACGGGGCCCGGCGGCCGGATCACCCACGACGACGTGCAGCAGTTCATCGACGGGGGCGCGACCCCGATGCTGCCCCCCGCGCTGCCCCAGGTGCGCCCCTCCGGCACCGAGGAGCGGGTCCGGCTCATCGGAATGCGTCGCCGCATCGCAGAGCAGATGGCCTACTCGGTGCACACCGCGGCCCACTTCACCTACGTCGAAGAGGTCGACGGCACCAAACTGGTCGCGCTGCGCGAGGCGCTCAAGCCCAAGGCCGCCGCCCGCGGGGTGAACCTCTCCTACATCCCCTTCGTGATGAAGGCGTGCTCGGTGGTGTTCCGCGAGTTCCCCAACCTGAACGCGGTGATGGACGAGGAGGCCTTCGAGTTGGTGGTCAAGGGGGACCACAACATCGGGATCTCCACCGACACCCCGGACGGCCTGGTGGTCCCGGTGGTGAAGAACGTCGAGCAGAAGTCCATCCTCCACATCGCGGCGGAGCTCCAAGCGCTTCTGGAGCGGACCCGCACCGGAAAGGCGTCGCTCGACGACCTCACCGGCGGCACCTTCACCATCACCTCGGTAGGCGGCATCGGCGGGGTCCTCGCCACCCCCATCATCAAGGTGCCCGAGGTGGCCATCCTCGGCTTCAACACCATTCGGGATCGGGCGGTGGTCATCGACGGAGAGATCACCATCCGCAAGATGTTCTACCTGTCCCCGTCCTTCGACCATCGCATCATCGACGGCGCTCTCGGCGCGCGTTTCACCGCGGCCCTGAAGGCGATCCTGGAGGAACCGGAGTCCCTGCTGCTGGAGCTGGCTTGAGTCTCGTCGAGGCCATCGCGCGTCTCCAAGAGGCGGACCGGGCGCTCAACGCGGCCGACCCGAAGCCCTTTCCGGTGCCCTTGGCTGGCCTCGAGGCGGTCGTCGCCGGGTCGGTGCTCGCGCTGGAGCGCGGAGACTGGTGGGTGCCCGGGCTGCGGGAGCGGGTGGGCGCCGTGCTGCGAGAGGTGCCCCTGGAGCGGATCGCGGACGGGCTGAAGGGTGCGAGGCCCTACCGGATCGCCCCCCCCACCCCCGCGCCAGCGCTCCGCGCCCTACACGCCGTCGGGCTGGCCCTGGCCGACCGCGAGCACGCCGCACTGGTCCACCTCGGGATCGGTTCCGCCGCCGACGGTGCCTTTCACGAGGCCCTCAACCTCGCGGCACTCCTCCGCCCGAACGTCCTGTTCATGGTCGCCGTGCACCCGCTGGGCGACGATGCGCCACTGGGCCCCCAACTCGCGGCCTCCCCGGCCGATCTCGCCCGAGCCTTCGGCATCCCGGCCACCGAGGTCGACGGAAACGATGTGGTCGCGGTACGGGACGCGGTGGCGGCCGCTCGCAGCGCAGGCGGACCCGCCCTGATCGAGGCACGACTCGTCCCGGGCTCCCCGCCCGGGTGACCCACCACCTTGGAGCAATTCGTGGCACACGACTACCAGGCAATCGTCATCGGCGCCGGCCCCGGCGGCTACCCCTGCGCGATCCGGCTGGGCCAACTCGGCATCAAGACCCTGATCATCGAAAAGGCGTCCTGGGGTGGGGTGTGCCTGAACGTGGGCTGCATCCCGTCCAAGGCGCTCATCACCGCCGCGAAGCGCCTCGACGAGATCCGGCACGCTGGCGCGATGGGCATCCGGGTCGATGGAGACGTGTCGGTGGACATGGAGGCGTTGCAGGGTTGGAAGGGCAAGGTCGTCAAGAAGCTCACCCGCGGCGTGTCCTCGCTGCTCAAGGGCAATGGCGTGGCTCAACTGGTGGGCACCGCCACCCTGAACGGCCCGCACGAGGTCGCGGTCCAGACCGAGGACGGCGAGCGGACGATCACCGCTGAGCACATCGTCCTCGCCACCGGGTCGTCCCCCATCGAGATCCCGGGCTTCCCCTTCTCCGACGAGCGGGTGCTCGACTCCACCGGCGCCCTGGCCCTGACCTCGATCCCCGACAAACTGGTCGTCATCGGCGGCGGCTACATCGGCCTCGAACTGGGAGGGATGTACGCCCGGCTCGGCACCAAGGTCACCGTGGTGGAGATGCTCGATCAACTCCTTCCCGGCTTCGACAAGGACGTGGTGAAGCTGCTCGCGCGGAGCTTGAAGCGTGCGGGCGTCACCGCCCTGGTGGAGGCGCGCGCCTTGGGTTGGGAGACCACCGAAGGCGGGGTGCGGGTCCAGGTGGAGAACAAGGACGGGAAGCAGTGGCTGGAGGGCGATCATGTGCTGGTCACCGTCGGACGCACGCCCAACACCGCGGGGATCGGCCTCGAGGCAGTGGGGGTGGACCTCGACGGACCCTTTGTGAAGGTCGACGCGCAGCGGCGCACCACCGTGCCCCACATCTTCGCCATCGGTGATGTCGCCGGCCAACCCATGCTCGCCCACAAGGCAACCTACGAAGGGGAGATCGTCGCGGAGGTCATCGCCGGAAAGGACGCCATCTACGACGCCCGCACCGTGCCCGCGGTGGTGTTCACCGACCCCGAGGTCGCCATCGCCGGGTTGGACGAGGCGGCGGCGCGCGCGCGGGGCGAGGTGAAGGTGGGCAAGGTGCCCTGGGCCGCCGTCGGCCGCGCGCTCACCACCAACGAGACCACCGGGTTCATCAAGGTGATCGTGGATGCGGAGACCCACCTGGTCCTGGGGGTGACGATCTGCGGCGCCCACGCCAGCGACCTGATCTCGGAGGCAGCGCTGGCCATCGAGATGGGCGCCGAGGCCCTCGACGTGGGCCTGACCATCCATCCGCACCCGACCTTGGCCGAAGGCATCATGGAGGCCGCCAAGGCGGCGATCGGGCAGGC
>JAFDJI010000576.1 GCA_019307545.1 Deltaproteobacteria bacterium
CAGGGACAGCAGCAGTCGCGCGTAGATGTCGAGCCAGTAGTAGGCGTTGGCGCTCAGGAAGGCCTCCGACGTGCCGTCGTACTTGAACGTCGGCCACGTCTCCTCGGGGGGGTCGAAGCCTGGGAGCTCCAGCTCCGCCGCGGTGAAGTAGTCTCCCTGCAGCCGGTACTTCCCACCCACGGGGCCGTCGATCTCCACCTGGACCTCCTCTCGCTCGTCCTTGAGGTCGGCTTCCGTGGAGCTGGCGTCGAGGGTGCCATCGTCCGACGAGGTGACGGGGTCCGGGTAGTACGCGTACAGCGTGGCAGTGACGGACTTGGTGAGGCTCTGCACGAAGAGGAGGGCCCCCGAGACCGCATCGAGCACGACCCGGTAGACCCAGCGGCGCCCGGTGGCGTCGATCCTCACGTCGTAGACCAGGTGAAGGGCGCCGTCCGTGGGCTGACCCGCCGAGAAGATGGCCGGGTCGGGGGCTCCCGGGCCGAAGTCCACCAGGGGCGGGCGCTCAGAGAAGCGCAGGTAGGCGAGCTCGGAGCTGGAGACCTGCAGGTGAGTGTGGTGGCCGACCAGGGGCGCCTTCGCCTTGCCCTCGAGCGCGGAGAAGGGCTGCGCCGCAGAGGGCGTGGGCGCGCCCGCGGTGTCGTAGTCGAGGGTGTTGTGGGCGGCGAGGACCGCCTTCCGCTTCTTGTCGGCCACCACCCTCAGCTCGGCCCCGAGGACGGGCAACCCGTGGAGCTTCTGCGTCGAGCGCCGGACGTGGACCCCCGCGCCGCGCTTCACCGCGGCCCTGGCCAGGGACACGTCGGACAGACGCAGCGCGGCGTCGTTGTCCTTCAGAAACGCATCGATCGCCCGGGTAGCCGTAGAGCTGGCATAGGCGCGACCAGCGGGATCCATGAACCTCCGCATGACATTGGACGCGTCGAGCGTCGCACCGACCCTGGGAACGACGCGAGCGAACCTCGAATGATTGGGCATGCTTCCTCCTGAAGTCGAGCCGGAGGATACAGCCGTCGGAGGAATCGGCTCGCTGAATTACCCCGGGGTAACGCCACAATCGCGGCCCCAGTCGATGCTCGTCGATTTCCGAAATCCACGCTCGACCCGTTCCGGCACACGCGCAGAACGGGGCGAGACGTAATGATGGGCCTGCCGCTCCAGGTAGGGGACGCGCTGCGGTGGGCTACGGGGCGCCGGAGCTGCAGGCCAACCAGTTGGCAGACTCATGCAGATTGAGCCTCACGGCACACAGATCTCCGGGTTGACATTGGCGAAGGTGTTCCCGTCCCCTTCATCGCGAATGCACGCCTCCGTCGTGGTCAGGCCTCGAAGATCGACATCTTCGAAGTCATTCCCGTGTCCCAAGGGGAAAGGAAAAAGAAGAGGGCTCCTTCGAGTAGGGGAGAACGAGGTGCGGTGGACGGCGGGGCATTCGGTGTGCTGGAGGCGCGTCGAGGGGCCTTGGGCGGTTCAGCGAAAGCGGGCTTGCGTCCGCAGGTTGGATTCGGTGAGCCCACCTTGGGGCGCACGGCTCCGGGGACGGCGAATGTGAGCGTCCTGCGGGTGGGGGTCAGGCTGCGGCGCGGCAGGCGTGACGGCGGGCGTGCTCTGGGCCTGTTGTGAGACGCCAGGCATGATGAGAACCTCGTGAGGAGCACGGGTACGAGCACGATTCTAGCCGACAGTCACCCGACCGGCACCCGCAATGAGGAAAGGCAGGACAAGAGGCCTCTTTGAAGTACGGGGGAAGAGGCCTGGTGCGTCGCGGGGCATCCCGTGTGCTCCGTGGCCAGCGGCGCAGCGGATTGACCGAATTCTGGGGGCGCGGTGGGCTCGGATAGGTCATACTCGCAACTGCATTGAGGCACATCCTCAGCCCCAACGGTGAAGCCATGGGTGCACAGCAACAGACACCCGCCCCGAGTCAGACCTCCGAGTCGACGGGAGCGGCCCAGGTCGCCCCCGACACGGCGACCGGGGACCAGGGACGGGGCGACAACGCCTTCGCTGCTTCGCAGGTGGACGGAGGGCCCGGGGCTGGATCCGAAACCCCCACCCTCGACGCGGCCGCACGCACCTGGAACATCGACCTCTCGATCCTTCCCTATCCCCCTGGCTCACAGCTCCCATCGGTCCTCGTACACCGGGTCGAGACCTGGCCGGACCTCGCGACGGTCGCTTCCTACCTGCGGAACTTCCTCACCAGCAACCGGTGTCACCCCAAGCCAGGTGCCATCCTCTACGAGCTGCAATCCCCACTTCACGATGAGTGGCGCGCCCTCCAGCGCCGAACCTCGGAGCTGGAGACCGCGTTCGCTCGGCACGAGGAGCAGGACCCCACCCATGCCGACCTAGACCTCGGCATGACCCTGTTCGACGACGACGTGCTCTACCCACTCGAGTCGCTGCTCGAGCGCACTGCCGCGGAGACCTCGAACCTCTACGTCATCCGTGAAGGGGGCTCCAGCTTCCGTTACCTCACGGAACCGGACTACCAGGCCGAGCGAGCCCAGGCGCTCCAAGATCTCCGCGACGAGGCCCTGCCCGCGCTCGAGGCCCGCCTCGATGAGGCCCGGATGACGCTGGAGGAGTTCGAGCGAATCAACCAGGAGTCGGGCGTCACGGCGTGGGTCTCCTCCTGGTTCAACCCGATGGACAGCCCCTCCGAGGATCAGTGGGACAACGCCAGCGTCGTCCTGGGCAGCACCCGCCGCGTCCTCGCCGGAGACGACCTCGACGCTGCGGTCCGGGCTGTGGCCGGGGCCGAGTTCACGTTCAACACGATGGTCACCGCGGTCAACCGCTACATCGAGGGCGCCCAGGCGGGGGCGGGGATTGCGATTGTGCTCTTGCAGATCACCCAGACCACTGCCTTCGCCGTGGCCTCGGGCTGCGCCGGCGCGACTTTCCTCGCCAACGCGGGGGTGGCCGCGAACATGGCCTTCAACACGGGCACCGCCGTCGTCCAGAACGTCGCGGGACAGGCCGGCAACATGATCTTCCTCGACGAGGACTTCGACTGGGGTTCGCTTGCTTGGGACGTGGGCCTTGCCGCCGGAGGCTCGGCCTTCCAGGATGTCGTCGTGCCGCGGATCATGGGCGATCTTCCCACCCGCCTTGCCCAGCGCTTCCCCAGGGCCAGCCGCCAGGTCATCGAGGAGCTGCTCGAGAACATGGGTCAGAACACCATCGGTGGCATCGCGACGGACGCGGCGAACCTCGCCCGCGGGGAGATCACCTACGAGGAGCTCCTGATGAACGTCGCGATCAACATCGGTGCCACCATGATGACCGAGTCCATGGGCGGGTTCCAGGACGACACCGGGATCATTCGCTAGGGCGGCTCCTTCACCCGCGCCTGTTAGCGACACCGCTCGTCCCGCCGGGGTTAGGAGTCCCCCTTCCCCGG
>JAFDJI010000577.1 GCA_019307545.1 Deltaproteobacteria bacterium
GACGCGCACGATGGCGAAGCGGTTCTCTGCGACCCTCTGCAAGAAGTCGCGCGACGTCAGTCGTTGGGCCGCCTTCTGGCGCATCCACTCCCCGGGCGCGTGCCTGACCTATGTCTCTTAGCCAGAGGCGGGGGACGGGGGCATCCTCGAGCAGGGCTCCAGGGCGCTACATCAACTCCACGGCCACCTTGAAGAAGTAGTACTCCACGTTGTCGGCGCAGTAGACCGGGCCGGCGAACCAGCCCGCCTCCATCGTGCTCAGATCGCCCGTCGCCGTACAGGCCAGCCCGCGGAGCAACTCTCGGCTGGGGTGGTAGGCGTCGTCGGCGTGGACGTCCACGATGGTGAACACCGACCCCGCAGGTACGGGCCCGGTGTGCCGACCTCCATGGGTCGGCGGGGGCGGCGCGCCTCCGGAGAGCCGCTTCACGGCCGCCTTGTAGAAGTAGTATTCCGACCCGTCGTCACCTTGGAAGCCGCCTGCCATCCAGCATCCCTCGATGCTGGAAAGCTCTCCCGTGACGGTGCCGGTGACGCCCGCCACGCCAGGTGAGCCGCAGTAGGCATCCTCCGGGTGCAGCGCGAGCACCTTCACCCGCTCCCCTTCCCCGATCGCACCACCAGACACCGCGCCAGAGGGGCAGGTTGTGCGGCAGGCGGGGGCTGCAGTGGGGACCTTCCCTTCCGGGGTGGGGATGTCGACGAAGATCTCGTGCTCGGTGGAACCACAGGGAATGGTCACGTCGGCGACCCATGAGCTGCACCCGCTGGGGCAACCCTCCGGCCAACACCCTCGTGCAGAGGTGGGGCACGTGCCCGACTCGACGCGCAACGTGTAGGTGCCGGGCGCCACCGACGCGTACCGCTTGGTGCGGGTGTCGACCCGCTCGCCCCTGGGGCCGTCGGCGCCTCCGAGGTCGATGAAGACGTTCCAACTCTCCCCGACCATGGGTGCGGCGATGCGCACCGGGCGGGGCCCCGGTGTGGGCGGAGGCGGAACCTCCACCAGGATCGTCTGTAGGTCGTCGCCCTCCATGAGCCAGTCCGGTCGGCTGACACAGGAGCAGCACTCGGAGCACTCCGCATGGGGTCCGGAGACGTCACACTCGGCGCCCGCGGCCACCCAGACCTCCGTCTCCCCGAGGGGCACGTCGATGAAGTAGAAGGACATGCCGTCGCGCCAGGACGGGCCGCGACCCGCGATCGAGGTCTGTACCGGGACCTCGCCCGGCAGCCCGGTCACCGCGACCTGGACGTCCCGGGTGGTGTATACAGGGCCGCCGAACCAGTCCCAGCCCACGACCAGGGCGACTATGGCGATGGCGATCAACCCCACCACCACCACCCCGCCCGCCACCTAGAGTGCCACTGCGCCCACCGCGAGGCCGCCCAGGGTGCGGCGACGTCCCCTGCCCCTGGGTTCGGGGCGCGGCTTGCGCGGTGGAGGTTCCTGCTTCGGCGGCGGCGGTGGGAGGTCTGGCGGCGCTGTCTTCTGCTTCGGTGGAGGCGGTGGGCGTTTCGGGGGAGCCGTCGTCTGCTTTGGCGGTGGCGGTGGGAGGTCTGGCGGCGCAGTCCTCTGTCTTGGCGGAGGCTCCGGCGGAGGCGGCACCACGCCCGTTGCAGGAGGGGTTCGCTCTGGGAGGGGCGGGGGCTGCTCCTCACGTGGAACGGCGGTCGGACCGGACGGCACCCACTCGGTCCCCGAAGGGTCCGGGTCCGGTGCCGCGAAGTCCATGGTGGGGTCGGAGCGCGGCCCCCCCAGGTGGGCCATCTCCTGGTCGGTGAGCGGGCGGATGAAGGTGGCCTGGACCGGCTTGCCGGTGACGCCCTCCACGAAGGCGTCCATGTCCTTCATCCGATCGTCGACCTCGGGGGCCGTGGCGCGTCGCACCACCTCTCGGAGATTCTCCGGGAACTCCGGCCCGGGGTCCAGGGCCTCGGACTGGAGCTTCCTGCCCATCAACTGCACCAGCCGTTGACCGGTGCTCAGCGCTTCATCATCCTCCGGGAAGGCCGGCAGGCCCGTCAGGGCCTCGTACATCACCTGCCCAAGGGCATACACGTCCAACAGGGTGGGGACGGGGCGGCTCTCGCCGGAGAAGATCTCCGGTGCCATGTAGGCGGGGGTGCCGGGGATCATCCCCAAGGCGGTCAGGCGGGTGCGCCCCTTCTGCACCGCGATGCCGAAGTCCACGATCTGGACGGTGCCGTCCTCGCAGAGCACGATGTTCGCGGGCTTGATGTCGCGATGAAAGATGCCGTGGGCGTGGGCGTGGCGCAGGCCGTCCGCGATGGCGCCGAAGATCTCCCGCACCCGCTCAACGGGCAGGGCACCGCGGTCGAGCCGATGCTCGAGATCCTCCCCGCGCACGAAGTCCATGGCGAGCCAGAGCATGCCCCGCTCGGTGTCCTCGCCCCAGCCCTTCAGCCGCACGACAGCCCGGTGCCGCAGGGCGTCCAGGGTCTCGACCTCTCGGATGAAGCGCTCTTTTTCGTCCGCCAGGCTGTGCGGCTTCACCAGCTTGACCGCGGCCACGAGGCGCTCGCTCATCACGTTGCGGCACAAGAACACCGCGCCCATGCCGCCTTCGCCAAGCTGCTCGACCACGATCCAGTCGCCGATCCGTTCGCCTGCCCGCAGCACCCTTTTCTCCCCGAATGGAGCGATTGGTATACCCCAGACGCGCCTAGTCTGCGACGAGGGAGACCAGACCTTCGTTGTGGTCCAACAACACCGTCCCCCGGTAGGGAATCGGCTTCTTGATGCTCTGGGCGGTGATGGGGTAGGTCCACCGCACCTCGCCAGTGTCAGCGGCCAGGCCGTACAGGGTGCGGGTGGCGTTGTCGAACACGTACAGCATCCGGTCGTCGTTCGACGCGGACGCGATGTACATCATCGGCTCGCCTCCGACGGTATCCTTCGCGTCCCACAGCAGGTCTGCGCCGGAACCGTCGGAGCGGATCTGGTAGGCGGACACGCTCCCGTACAGGGCGTTGTTGACAAGGAGATCGTCGCCAACCAGGGTGGAAGTGAGTTGGTCTTCCGAGTCCAGGACGGCAATCTCCGCTTCCACCGCCCACTTCTCCGACATCGGAAGCGAGGCGTAGTCGAAGCATCGCAGCATTGGTGCACGCTGTGGCTGGTCGGGTTCGAAGCTGACCAGGAACAGGCGATGGCCCGCGGTATCCAGGGTGGGTGTGGAGGACGAGAAACCCGTGTAGGCGGCCCGATCCACCACCTCGAGGCGGTGGTCGGTGGGACGGTGGTCCATGACGACCATCTCGCCCTGGACCAGGAAGAACAACCTGTCGCCGTCCATGGCGACCGCGTTGCGGAGGTAGGTGCCCGACCCGTACTGCGGGTCGGCGGCCACCGGCGGGTCCAGGTGGGTCAGCTGGATGTGGGA
>JAFDJI010000098.1 GCA_019307545.1 Deltaproteobacteria bacterium
AACCGATGCCCCCGCATCACACGCGGGGGCGAGGCCCGACTCAGGCCAGGGCAGCCATCCGATCCCGGAGGGCCTTGACCACGCCCTTGCGCGCCTTGCCCGCCTCTTCAGCGGCGAGAAGCGTTTCCAGGTGGGCGTCGTGGACACCACTGTCGACGGCGGCCTTGACGTCGGCCACCTTGCCTGCGAGCACCGTCAGGTCGACCTCCTCCGAGGCGGGCGCGGCCTCCGCCGCAGGTTCCTCCTTCGGCTCCACCAGCTTGGATTTCTCGAGGAGGAAGTCGAGCGTCTTCTCTTCGAGCAGGCGGCTACGAAGCTCATCCTCGACGCCATCGCGCACGAAGTACCCCTTGATGGCCTCCACGCTCTGGCCCCGGTCGTCGGCGAGATCCTGGTACTTGGCCTCCAGGTCCGCATCGATGACCTCGAGGCCCTCCTTGCTGGCCACGTATTCGAGGATGAGTCCACCCTTCACTGCGAACTCGGCGCGGACTCGGAGGTCGGCGACCTGTTCCTCGGTGAAGGAGACCGAGCGCGGGTCCTGGCCGCGGTAGGCCGCCTGCAGCTTCAGCTCCTCCATCAGCGCCTTGAGCTGCTCCTCGACCATCCCCAGAGGCACATCGAAGGCGTTGTGCTCGATGAGCACCTGCAGCACGTTGGCCCGCGCCTGGTTGCGGGCGGCCTCTTCGCGAGCCTGCGCGATCTCGGCGCGAAGAGCCAGCCTCAGCCCCTCGGTCCCGCCTTCGTACCCGAGCTCCGCGGCCAGCTCGTCGGTGAGCTCGGGGATCTCGGTGGCCTGGATCGAGATCACCTTCACCATGACCTCGAGGGATTTTCCGGCCACCCCTTCGGTGCGGGCGGTGTCGGGGAACGCTACCTGGGCGGTCTTCTCGGCATCGACCTCGAGGCCCACCACCAGCTCGTCCACGCCCGGGTAGTAGGGATCACCATCGGTGCGGATCATGGTCCCCATTTCCTCGGCGACCACCTCGTCGCCGTCCTTCGCCAGGAGCTGCACCAACACCATGTCGCCCTTCTCGGCAGGACGTGCGGTGACCTCGACCAGACGCGCCTCGCCCTCCAAACGGGTGTGAACGCGCTCTTCGACCTCGTCGTCGCCCACCTCGACCCGGGGATAGGGGACTTCGAGACCCCCGTAGGCGCTCAGCTCGACCTCGGGCTTGATGTCCACCGTGATCGAGAACTCGAAGTCCTGGGAGGGCCGGAGATCGCCCTGGTCGATCTCGGGCCGCCCCACCGGCTCGAGCTTGTGCTGCTCGATGGCGTCGGTGTAGCCCTGCTGGATCAGGGTGCTGGCGACGTCGGAGACGATCTGCTCACCAAACCGCATCTCCAGGACCTTGCGCGGCGCCTTCCCAGGTCGAAAGCCCGGAAGTCGGACCCGACCGCTTAGCTGCCGGTAGGCGCGATCGAACTCTTCACGCACCTTCTCGGCGGGGATGGAGAACTGGAGCTTCTTCTGGCACGACCCAACAGAGATCACGTCCATGCGCTTCGATGTCCTCTTTGATTCCCACCCCTGTTCGCCGGATGCGAGAAGGGGGACTCGAACCCCCAAGGGAAAACCCCACCGGATCCTAAGTCCGGCGCGTCTACCAATTCCGCCATTCTCGCGTTCGAGCAGGGGCGGGCGCGATCGACCGCAGACAAACCGACGAATCCCGTCGGAGGAGCTGGTAGGCCCAGCAGGAATCGAACCTGCAACCTACGGATTAAGAGTCCGGTGCTCTGCCTAGTTGAGCTATGGGCCCAGCGATAAAGTATTGGTGATGTGAATGGGGTGGATGATGGGATTTGAACCCACGACCCCCGGAACCACAATCCGGTGCTCTAACCAGCTGAGCTACACCCACCGTGCAGCGGCGTCCTTTACTCATCCGACCCGCTGGTGACAAGCCCGGATGCGCACCACCTTGTTCCTGCTGACTGTTTTCTCGGCTTTTGCCCTGGCTTCCTGCCGTCCGCGCGCCTGGGACGTCCAGCATCCCACGGAGCAGGAGGCGGCTCGGGAGGAGCTGGAGCGCTTCGAGCGCCTGTGGCTGAATCCGGCCCACATCGCGCCACCGAACATCCCCTTCGAGAGGCGAGAGCAGACGGACGAGCAGATCTCGGTGGCGGTACGGCCGCTCCGACCTGAGGATGCGGACTGGAACACGTGGCCCGGGGACGCAGCCCGGCTCTTCAACAACCGGGCGGCCCTCCTCTTCGACGTGGAGGTGGTGGGCAGGGGATCGCTGAAGTGGGTTCCCGAAGCCACCTCGCTCGAGCTGAATACCGAGGGAGATCCCATGCGCCCGGCCCATGCGCCGGACGAAGTGCTCCTTCCCCTCCTGCGCGCCGCCCTGGTGCAGGAGCAGTGGGCCCTGAAAGGCGACCTCGTGGAGCGTACCCGCGCCGCCGGGTCCTTTCGCGCCGCATACCTATCTACGGAGCCCGCGCGTTCCCCGCTTCGGGGTGTGGTGGCGTTCCCGCTACGGGACCCGGAGCGCCACGTGATCGCGCTTCGGATCACCGTTGCGGTCGAGGCGGAAGATGGACCGCACCAGTTCTCCTTTCTCTACTAATCGTCGGGGATATCGAACTCGAAGGCGATCTCGTCGCCGATCTCGTCTTCGAGGTAGGCCTTCAGGCGCTTCTTGATCCGGACCTCCAGCTGCCGGATCCGCTCCTTGGAGACCTCCCACCGTTCGCCGATCGCCGAGAGGCTATCGGGATCGGTCGCGACCATGCGAGACCGCCAGATGTCGTGCTCACGCTCGTCGCTCAAGGTGTCGGCGAAGGTGGCGAGCTTCTCCTTGATCAACGCCCCAAGTTCGGACTTCGAGGCCTGGTCTTCGGGGTCTTGCGGGACAATCTCGGGGACCACTTCGCCCAGGGTGCGGCCGTCCTCCTCCTCCGCTCCGGCGGGCCCGTGCAGGGACAGGGCAGGTGCCCGCATGTGCTGGTCGACAGCGTTGACCTCGGCCTCCTTCACCCCGAGCCGCTGCGCGAGCAGCTTCGGCGAGGGATCGACCCCCTCTTGGAGGAGCCGGTTGCGCTCCTTCTGGAGTTGGAAGAACAGCTTGCGCCCAGCCCGCGTGGACCCCAGCCGCACGAGTCGGAAGTTGTCCAACAGGAAGCGGAGGATCATGGCGCGGATCCAGTACTGGGCGTAGCTGCTGAACCGGATCTCCCGGTACGGGTCGTAGCGGGAGAGCGCCTCGACCAGGCCCACGTTGCCTTCCTGGATGAGGTCGAGGACGTTGGCCCACTGCCGGTGGTACTGAAACGCGATCTTGATCACCAAGCGCAGGTTGGCGGTGACCAGACGCTCCGCGGCCTCACGATCGCCGGTGTCCTGGTACCGGACGGCGAGTTTCTTCTCCTCCTCCGGAGTGAGCAGCGGGTACCGTCGGACCTCGGCCAGGTAGTACTGCAGCAGGTCGCCGGTCCGGGAAATGGAGCCCGCGGGGGCGCGGAGTGCAGGCAGGTCCGAAGGTGGGGACCGGGGGCCGGTGGTGTCGTTGGACACGGGATCGTTGCCTGTCATGGTTCGCGTTCCAGCGTGCTCGAGGTCCGGTCGAAGGACTTGCCCAGGAGGCGGAGTGCTGCCGGGGCTCCGGCAAGAAAGGGTTGGCCGGGATGCTCCATTGGATCGAAAGCGGCACCCGTCAAGTCGACCAGGTCCCGGTTCGCCTCCCGTACCAGGAGGATCCCGCAGCCGACATCCCACAGCGCCCAGCGGCTCACGAGCGTGGCCGCCGCTCCTCCAGACGCGGCGTGGGCGAGGTGGGCCGCTGTCGAACCCAAAGCCCGCACCTTTCCAGGCCAGGGAATCGGTATGCGCCGGTGGAAGCGAGAAGGAACGTATAAGCTATCGTTTCGCTGTACCCTCTCGGGACCGGTCGGACGCAGTCGCTTGTCGTCACGATATGCCCCATGGCCCCGCGCCGCATACCAGGTTTCTCCCAGGCGAGGCAGATGAAAGGCGCCCACCTCGACATGACCTTCGCGAACCAGGCACAGGGTCGGTCCCCAGTACGCCAGACCCTCGATGAAGGCGCTGGTGCCGTCGATGGGGTCGACGTACCAGGTGCCCTCCGGCCCGGTCGTTCGCGTCCCCTCCTCTCCAATGATGCCCATTCGGGGACACGCCTTGGCGAGGCCCTCCACGATGATCTCCTCGGCGGCGTGGTCGGCATCGGTGACCTGGCTCCCGTCGGCCTTGTTCCGTGGGCTCGTGGCGCGAAAGGTCTGCAGCGCGGCGCGACCGGCACGTTGGAGCAGATGCTCGACCAGGGACCGGTACGGCAGTGGCGGCTGGGAAGACGTCGGGTTTTTCCTGAGCAGGGGAGTCGGCGAGTCCAGTCGTGCAGATATCATGGTGCGGCGCGGGGGGATTCGGTGCCATGCTAGGTTTACCTCCCGGAGTCGGGTTGGCACCAGGCAGACTGCAGCTACTGGGCCCGTATGACGCGTGGCACGGCGCCGCGCATGTGGGCCGGTTCACCATGGAGGGCGCTGCTGCGCAACCCGTGCTGGTGCTGCTGGGCCCGGAGAGCAAGGCACCCGATGCGGTCGACCGCGCAAAGCAGGCAGCGGAAGCGGCAAGGGGGATCCACCACCCCGGGGTGCTCCGTCTTCTCGCAGTGGAGTCCTTTGGCGAGCGGGTCGCGTGGGTGTACCAGGAAATGCTCGGGATGGGCCTCGGTCACACCGTGGGTGGCGAGAACGAGATCCTGCTCCCCACGCGGGTCGCGGCGCAGACGGTCGGCCGGGTGGCCCAGACGCTCCTCGACCTCGGCACGGCAGGCACCGCCCACAACGGTCCGGAAGCGAGCGACCTGCTCGTCGACAGCTTCGGCAACCTCTACGTCGCCGGGTTTTCGGGCCCCTTCCCCCGGTCTCCCTCCATGCGTGCGCCCCAGGGCGACGACGGCGAGGCCGCGCTGGTGTATCGACTGGGCGTATTGCTCGCCCTGTTGGTGAGTGGTTCGTCCCCCGCTCCTCCGTCGAACCGGGCGGCCCACGCCGCCGTGATCCGCAGGGCGCTGATTCGCGCCATGTCGAGGCCCGGGCCGGTCCTCACCGAACGCTACGGTGACTGGCTGCGGGGAATGCTCGCCTGGGAGCCCTCGGAGCGGCCGCCGCTCTCGACCGTCCCCGATGGGCTCGCCAAGGTCGCGGAGGCTACCGCCGGACCCTCCCTGGAGGAGTGGTGCCTGGAGAGGGTGGAGGCGCTGCGGCAGCGGGTGATCCTGGAAGCTGAGCAACGGCGTCATGGCACCGACGGTGCAGTGCTCGCCCGGGCGCACAGCGAGGCCCCCCCCAACCTCGGCACCGACCAGAGGTCCTTCGAGACCCGTCGCCTCGCGCCGGTGACGCCCTCGCCAACCCCAGCGCCTGTGGTCCGCCGCCCGCCGACCGCGCAGGTGGCCAAGCTCGAGGCTGCTCTCCCAGAGGACGATCCAACCCAGGAATCCTCGGCAGAGGACGAACCGGAGCTCATCGACTCCAAGCCACCCATCCGAGTGACCTCGCTCTTGCCGATGCCGGTGCAGGTGGGTCCGCCGCCCGAGGCGGTCCGCACCCGCCCGAGTTTGCCTCCGGGTTTCCTGGAGGCCTCTGCGGATCGCACCGATCCGAGCGCGCCAGTCTCCGGAATGGGGGATTGGCTCCATCCCGCCCACACACTGTGGGTCGCGGGGGGGGTCCTCGGCATGCTCGCGCTGGTGCTCCTGGGGATCAACCTGGTCCTTTGGGGGCGGAGCACCCGGGCGGAGGCGGTGCCCGTGGTGGAGCCTTCCATCGAGGAGATCATCAGCGACCCTGGCGCCGCGACCGACTCGGAGGTCCTCTCCCACGACCCGTTCGCGGTGTGGTTCGTGGGCCCATCGGGCCGGGAGATGGATGTCCAGTGCGGGAGCCAATTCGCCAAGGGGATCGGCAAGGTCCAGGTGGATGGGCTCGGGCCGGGACGGTGCCTGGTCTTCACCACCACCGAGAAAGGGCCGCTTCGCGCAGAGGTCCTGGTGGAGGGCCCGGCCACCTATCGGTGCTTCGACGCCGACGAGCCGCGCTGCAATTAGTACGAGAGGGCCATCTCCGCGAAAACGGGTGCCCGGACCATGACCTTGTGGGACAGGCCCCCATAGATCTCCTGCAACACCCCCGCGCGCACCAACGGCAGGTCTCTTTCCTTGTCGTAGGGCAAAGGACCGCTGTTGGCGACCTGCTCGAACCGGGTAGCCATGACCTCGTCCGAGCTCACGATGGCGATCGCGCCGCGCACCTCGTCGGTGAGTTGTCCGAGCGCCTTCCACAACTCCTCGCGGTTCTTGGCCAGACGCCCGCCACGCGCCTCCGCCGACTGGCCGAGACGATGCACCAGCGCTGGCACACCCCCGATCACGTCCAACGCGCGACGGAGCACATCCAGCGAGGCGGGACCCGTGTACTCGGTGAGCGCTTCGAGTGCCTCCACGGAGGAGAAGTCGGGCAGCGTCACCCGCTTCGCGCCCTCCAACTCGAAGCTCGGCACGTCCACCGTACCCGCCAGGAGCAGGTTGAGGCGGCGCTCCCGCCCCATCTCCTCCATGTATTCCTCGAACACCTGGATCAGGTCGTTCCGCGCGTCCACCTGCAGGTACTGGAGATGGTGGACGAGCAATGCCCGCCGCGGACCCGTCCCAGCCCTACGCAGCAGGTCGCGGACCACGTTGCGGAATCCCTGCCGGTCCACCGCCTGTGCCGCCGGACCCTCGGCGCTCACCCCGATGAACCCGCCCAACGCGCGGACCACCCAGGTACGGGAATCGTGTACCGACCTGCCGAACATGGGTGCCATGGACAGCGTGCGGCACTCGACCCGGGGGCGGCCCAAGGACAAATCCACGGAGATGTCGTCGAGGAATTCCCGAGCCTCGCTCCATCGGGGGGTGATGAGGATCACCGGTTGCTGGCGCCGCAGCATGAGCCGAACCTTGCGGGCCGCACGTGCCCGGAACGCCTTCTCCAGGTAGTACTGGTCGGGGTCGAAAGCTCCGCTCCGCTTCCCACGGAGGATTCGGATTCGCCGATCGAGGCGATGCATGATCGCTGCGCTCCGCACTGAGCGTCCGCTAAGCGAGGTTAGCGGCACAAGCGTTGTCACGTCAAGTTAACTCCTTGAATCTACATCAGCATCATGCCGGCCTATGCTGACGCCATGGGTTCCACCCCACGTCACCTGCTGATTCCGAACGCGAACAGCCCCCAGCTCCTCACCCGGCTGTTGGAGTTGGTGGCGCGTGGGGTCCACACCACCCGAAGCCTGCAGGAGGCGCTGGGGGTGGATGTGCGCACGGTGCACTACTACACCCAGGCCGCGGAATGGCTCGGGATGCTGGCGACGGAGGACGACACCGCCCTGACGCCCTTGGGGCTCGAGTATGTCTACAGCCACCAGGATCGGCCTGCAGTCTACGCACGCGCCGTGTGGGGCACGCCCCTGGTCACCCGCATCATGGCTTCTGGGAACGGCGGGCCGCCGCCGGACGAGGAGATTGCCAGGGCGGTCTCCGAGGTCGACCCGGAACTTGCTCCCGCGACCGTGCAGCGACGTGCATCCGCGATTCGGAGCCTCATCGCGCCAGCCATGGACTGCGGGCCCCTGGCGCCAGCACCTCTGCAGCTCGACCTGCCGATCGGGCCGGAGGGTGCGCGCAACCAACCCCCGGAGCTCACGCTGGACGCCGGTCGCGAGTACAACCCGGACATCTACCGGTTCCTCCTGGAGTCACTCCTGGACCACGGGGAGCTCACCCTCGCCAACGTCCGGGCGCTGCTGGACCGTGCCGGAGCCCGGGAAGCACCCATCGGTGGGTATGTCGACCTCGCCCTTGCCCGGGGCGATGCGTTCCGCATGGAGGACCGGCTGGTCATCACCCGGATGGCAGTTCTTCACCGGGATCTCGCCGCCACCACACCCTCGATCATCCTCTCCGAACCTGGATACCGAGGCTGGATCGCCGACCTGCTGGTGGCGACCGGTGACCGAAGCGCCGAGATCCGGCGCGACCGGCTCGCCGCGCGGTACCAGGTCTGGGACCAGCGACTCTTCGGGCGTCCAGCCGATCCGGACACCCTGACGGTGGACCTCGGGCGGGTGCTCATGGATCGGCCCCTCGAGAGCTACCCGGTCCGCGGCGATGGTGGAGCCCCTTTCACCGTGGAGCGGGCGCCGTTCCTCGACGTATTGGACCAACCGGGCATCGCCATCGCCCTCCCGCCACCGCTGGCGGGTGCCGGCGGCGGTGTGACGTGGGTGAACCAGGTGCTGCGTGACGCGCGGCATGGTGTTCGCGGGGTGGGGCCGCCCGATCTCGCCCACCGACCCGCGGTGGTGCACGGCGGGCTTCTCCACCCCGGAGAGCCGCCGCCGCGCGCGGTGCCCGACAACCGATCGCTGCGCCTGCGCCTGCTCACGAACGCGCCCTACCCGGCCCTTGCCACATCCCTGCTGCTACTGCACCGCCTGGACGCAGGCAGGGCACAGATCGTGGAACAGGAGGGGCCCTGGACCGTGCGTCTGGGCGATGCACCCCACGGTGAGCTGCTCACCGTCCTGGATGGGTTCGCGGCCGCGCGGGGGTGGATTTCCTGTCGAAGGCAGCAGGGGGGTGTCAACGCGTCGATGCTGCTGGGGATCCTCGTCCAGCTCGACGTGGCGACGGTGGTAGCCGGAACGGCAGTCCTCGCAGAGCCCTTCTTCACGCGGCTGCGCCGCGACGCAGAGGAGATGGAGGTTCGCGCGAAGCTCCAGCCGTTGGCCGAGATGCTCTCCGATCATCTGCACCAGCTCCCTGTGCCCCCTGCGGAAGACCGGTGACGGATCCCGCCCCGTCCCTGTTCGTGTACGGCACCCTCATGTCCGGTCACTCGCGGGCGGGCATGGTCCCGACGAGCGCACGCCAGCCAGCCAAGACGCGAGGGCGCCTGTTCCGCCTCCCCGCCGGATACCCGGCCCTGGTGACCGGAGGAGAGGCCTGGGTGTACGGAGAGATCGTGGAGATCGACGACGCCCGACTCCTGGCCCTGTTGGACCACTACGAAGGGACCGACGAAGGGCTCTTCCGACGGGTGCGGCTTCCCGTGGTGCTCGGCCTGCGCTCACAGGTGGCCTGGACATACGTCATGGACCACCCCGAGCGCCTCGGCGGTGTACCCATCGAGTCCGGCCGCTGGCGACCCCTCCGCGCGAGGTGACGCGGTACCATCCCCGCTATGCACGACGCGAACAACCCGACCCCGCGCCTGCTCGGAGACAGCCCCGAGATGTGCTCCCTGCGCAGGCGGCTGGAGAAGGTGGCCGCCACGCCCCTGCCGGTCCTCCTCATCGGCGAGACGGGCACTGGAAAGGAGGTCGCCGCCCGCTACCTCCATCACCTTTCGGACCGGTCGGGGCCGTTCATCGCGGTCGACTGCGGCGCCCTGTCGCCCTCTCTCGTGGAAGCAGAGCTGTTCGGGTACGAGCGCGGCGCCTTCACCGGTGCCACCCAGCGTCGACACGGCCTGGTGCACACCGCCCGCGCGGGT
>JAFDJI010000578.1 GCA_019307545.1 Deltaproteobacteria bacterium
CGCTGTTCCTGGTCGCGGTGGCGGTGGTGCCGCTCCCAGCACCAGAGAAGTCCGAAGTCGGTTCGCTCGGCTCATAACGCCGCGGCTGCGCTGACGGCCCGCTTCCGGAAGGCCTCCATCTCGACGACCCTCCCCTGGAGACGTGCCTCCTCCGCGGCGAAACAGATCAGGTGGCTCGCCAGGGTGTTGCGGGCGCTGACCAGCGTGCTGTCGAAGTCCCGGCTCCGGACGGCCCGGGCGAATTCCACCAGGATGACCTCGTCGCCACCCCCGTGGATGACCCCGTGGTAGCGGATGCGCTCGTCGCGCACCCGGGCCGGGTTGAAGGTACGGGTCTGCAGTTTCCCCGAGAAGTCCGCCGAGCGAAGCTCGCCGGCGGTGCCGTGGAGGTTCAGGGTGCGCTCCCACGCCACGCTGAAGGCGTTCAGGTGCAGCGACGCGGTCACGCCGTTCTCGAACTCGATGCTCACCGTCTGGTGGTCGACGACATCGTTGGGAGCCCGGAACACGCAGCGGCCGTAGTCGGTCTCGGCCAGCGCCGCGAGGCGCGCGCTTTCGCTCAAGTCGTCCGGAGAGACCACCGAGGCCAGGGTCCGGAAGCGCGGGTTGGTCAACACGTCCCACACCGCCCCGGCCGACATGCCGGTGAGCAACCGCATCGGGATCGCGGGCCGGCCGGGCCGGACGTACTGCTTCAAGGCCGAGAACTCGCACCCCGCCTCCACGGGACAGCCGTCGGTACAGCGCTCCGGCGCGCCCGGCGGCGCGTTTTCCTCACGGAAGAAGGCCAGGTTTCCGAACGATGCGACCCGCGCCGCGGGGGCCCCGGCGAACCAGGCCACCAGGTCGAGGTCGTGGATGCCCTTGGCCAGCACGAAGGAGTGGGACAGGGACGAGTGGTGGTGGATCCCCCGCACGTAGCTGAGGACGAAGTGCCAGTAGCCGATGTTCTCGGCGCAATCGATGGACATCAGCCGGCCGATGGCACCACCGTCGACCTGCTGGCGGACCCGGGTGTACATTCGGTTGTAGCGGCACTGCAGCGCGATCATCAGCAGGCGGTCGAGCGCGGAGGCGGTGTCGGTCAGCTTGACGCACTCCCCCGGGTCCAGGGCCATCGGCTTCTCGAGGAACACGTGGTAGCCGGCCATCAGCGAGGCCAGCGCCGACTCGAAGTGCATCCTGCAGGGCAGGGCGTTCAGCGTCGCGTCCGCCAGTTGCGGTCGGTCGGCGAACTCGCGCCAGTCGGTGAACACGTTCTCGGCGGGGATCCGGAAGGCCTCGGCGAACCGCTTCCTCCGGCCCTCGTGGGGCTCCGCCACCGCGACGAACCGCAGCGCATCCGCGTGTCGCCTGGCCAGGGTCGCCAGGTTCAGCTCCCCGCGCGCGCCCGCGCCGAGCAGCGCGATCGAGATGGGTTCGGGCACCGCGCCGCCTACTCCCCAAGGGCAGCAGTCACATCCATTATGTACAGGCCGCGGAAGCTACCGCCTTCGCCATAGGCTGAGAACGCCGCCAGGGTGCGGGCGTCGAGCCGCACCAGTGCCGGGTCCGTGAGCCCCTCGAGGCCGGTGTGCACTTCGATCAGCTTCGAGCGATCTCGGTTGCCGAAGTAGACCGCGTCGGAGTTCTGGCGCGTCCAGGCCGCCCATTGCCCGTCCGCGGTGACAGCGGGTGGCGCGTTCTGGGGTAGCTCGAGGTCATCGAACACCGTCTCCGACGACAGCTCCGAGGTCAGCCGGCGCATCTGCCACCGCTCCTCCCACTCCATGAAGAACAGCACGTCGCCACCGGCCCAGGTGGGGCGCGCGACGTCTCCGGTGAGCCGGATGCGGGCGCGCTCCGAGGCGCCGGCGATGCGCACCACCTCTTCGGACGCCTCCTCCGAAGCCTTCTTCTTCTTCTTTTTCTTCTTCTTGCTGCCCTCGTCGGCGTCGCTCGTCTCGTCCCCCGCCAATTCGAGGTCGTAGAGAAGCAGGTGCTCGCCCTGGTCGAAGGTGGCGCTCACGAAGGCGATCCTGTCACCCGTCGCGTTCACCGCGACCGCCTCCTCGACGGCCGCGGTGTGGGTCACCTGTGTCGGAAGGTCACTCCCCGGGGTCCAGGCGTACACGTCGGCGCTCTGCCCGGTACGAGCGATGAAGGCGACGACATGGCCGGCGGACCTTGCCGTGGCCGGGCTGACGAGCTGTCCAGGTGCCTGCTCGATGGACAGAAGCTCGGAGGATGCGGCCGTGTCCTCCCCACCGGGCTGGGTGATGTACAGGCGGGTGGGGCCACCCTGGTTCGAGGCGGAGAGGATCAGGATCCCGTCCGGATGCCAGCCAATCGATTCCACGCGGCAGGTGAGGCCGGCCGCGAACGCACCACCGGGGAGGACCACGGTCTGAACGGGCCCGGGCGCACTGCCATCGACCGACACCATCTTCGCGCACGAGGAACCATCGGGGCGATCGAGCCGATAGGCGAGATGGCTCCCGTTGGGCAGCCAGCTGGGCGACACCTCGTGCCCATCTTCGGCCTGGGCAGCCGCCAAATAGGGGGTGGCTGTAGCGGTTGTGGTGTCAACCGCCAGTGCGGGTTGGGCCAGTAGGGACAGAAGCAGCGGAAACACAGGGCACCTCCATGGATAACCACCAAGGGGAGTGTACCAGCCTCGGCGCGATGTACACTCCGCCCGCCAACCGCACCCCTGGAGGGAAGATGCGCCACGTCGCCCCGTTCGTCGCCCTGTTGACCGCTCTCGCCATCGTGCTCGCTTGCTCGGGAGGCGGTCCCGACTTCGCCGCGGCCGGCGGCGGCGGCAGCTCGCTGTGCACCTACGCGGACATGCCCTACACCACGTGGGATTTCAACGCGTACAGCGAAAACAAGTTCCTCATCCACTTCGCCCCGGACGGCGAGGCCACCCGGGACTCGTACCGGGGGTCCTACGACGTCAACGAGGGCACCTGGACCCTCTCCGGCAACAAGTTCAAGGCCGACTTCGGCGGCACCGTGCTGTCCTTCGAGAAGCTCGACGGCTGCACCATGGGCGGCTCGGTCACCTTCGCCGGAGAGTCCGAGGGCATCCCCTACCGCGCGAGCCGCAAGTGGCCGGCCTGCGGCTGCTGAGGACCCCTCAGAACGGGTATTGACGTGGGCAGGTCTGGATGGTGATCCATCGCAGCTCGGTGAACGCCTCGATCGCGGCCTGACCGCCGAACCGGCCGTACCCGCTGCCCTTGACGCCACCGAAGGGCATCTGCGGCTCGTCGTGCACGGTGGGACCGTTGATGTGGCAGATCCCCGACTCGATGCGACGGGCCACCGCGAGCCCGCGGGCGAGGTCCTTGCTGAACACCGCGGCCGACAGCCCGTACTCGGTGTCGTTCGCGGTGGAGATGGCCTGCTCGTCCCCGTCG
>JAFDJI010000003.1 GCA_019307545.1 Deltaproteobacteria bacterium
CAGCTTTCGCGCCACCTCCACGAGCATCTGGTCGCCCGCGAGGTGGCCGTGGCGATCGTTGACCTCCTTGAAGTGGTCGAGGTCCAGGAACAGCACCGCCAGGGGGCCGCTCTTCCGCACTGCGGAATCGAGCCGGGCCCACATGGCCTGGCGGTCGGGGAGGCCGGTGAGGGGGTCGACCCGTGGTCCGGACACCTCGACTCGGAACGCACCCAGCCTCAGAGTGAGACGGGCACCCCCCAGCCGGAGGAGGGCGGTCCGGAGTCGCCGAGTCAGGCCACGCGCGGTCATGACCACCTCAATAACCGAGGTAACCAAGAGCCTTCAGCTGTTCGACGGACGGGGGCTCGGCTCGCTCCCCCTCGGACATCGGGAGCTCCTGCGCGGTCCAGGCCTCGATCCCGGCACGGTAGGCGGCAGTGACCTTGGGTTCCTCTCCCGCGATGTTGCGTCGTTCGTCGCGGTCGTCGGGCTGGCGGAACAGATACCGAACGCCGTCGGCTTCGAGGAAGTGACCGGTCTCGTCGAGGGCGGAGGTCCACAGCGCTCCCCCAGGTTTCGAGCGGGAGAACGCGACCGCCTCTGGGTCGCAGTCGCCCGCCATGGCGGGCACCACCGAGCTACCCAGCAGGCCCGAGGGCGGCGCGATGCCCACCAGGTCGAGCACCGTCGGCACCACGTCGACCGCCGCGACCGGTTGGGACACGACGGGAACCGCCGCCCCCTCGAGGGCCCCGTGGTGGAGGATGAGCGGGACGCGCACGACCTCGCCGAACAGCTGGGAATGGGACAGACGCCCGTGCTCCAGGAACTCCTCGCCGTGGTCCGAAGTGACCACGATCAAGGTGCGGTCCTCGATCTCCGCCAGCGGCTCCAGCAGCTTGCGGAACTCGTGATCCGTGTAGTGGATCTCGCCATCGTAGAGCGCCTCTATGAAGTGCAGCTGCTCCCGTGTGAGCTCGCGAGCCTGTTCGTCGACCAGGTCGATGTTGCGGAGGTCCACCTCGGGATCCTCGACGAAGTCAGGTGCGTAGATCCGGCCCCAGTGGGCGGGCGGGTCGTAGGGGCTGTGGATCTGGAAGGTGTGCACGAACAGAAAGAACGGGGAGTTGGACTCCCGGTTCGACAGCCAGTACGCTGCCTCGGCGAAGCGGGTCTCTGCGCGCACGTGTTCCTCCCGCCACGCGTCGAATCCCTGGGCCATGCCGAGATTGCGGCTCACGAACGAGCCACCCACGAAGGCAGCCGTCTCGAAGCCCGCTTCGGCAAGCACCTCGGCGAGAGTCTCAACGCCCTCTCCGAGCTTCTCGACATCTGGGTAGGTCTCGACGCGGTGCTGCCCGGGGGTCAGCCCGGTGAGCAGGGTCGCGTGGGAGGGCGCGGTCCAGTGCGACGCGGCGGCAGCGTTGGCAAACCGGACACCGCTCTTTGCCAGGGCGTCCAGCCTGGGAGAGGTGTGACGGTGATACCCGTAGGAGGAGAGGTGATCGGCGCGGAGGGTGTCGAGGCTGACGAGGACGATGTTCGAGCCCTTCACGGCCTCTCTGAGGTGAGCCGCTCGTTCATCGGGCGTCGGACCGGCAAGCTGGGTCAAGCGCAGGCTAGTGAAGGTGACGTCCCGGGTCTTGTCGACCCCGACGGCGGACAGCCGGATGACCTGGTCGCCCCATGTCGCGACATCGAACTCGGCGCTCTGGGGTAGCCCTGGGCCTGGCTCTATCGCCATCACGCCGATGTCCGCGTCCCCGACCCGTAGAAACAGGCCTGCGCCATCCGTCATGGAGGAGGCCCATGCCTCCAGCCGGTATCGCCCCGGAGCGAGCGGCACGACCCTGGTGACGTTCATGGATCGGTCCGTGATCCTGCCCCCTCGCAGAACACCGTCACCGCCCACGAGTTGGTCCGCGGAGAGGTCGAACACCATCCGTGGCCCGTCGACGGTCCCGGAGGCGCAACGAGCGGCGGTGGCCGTCGGTCCCATGTCTGTTGGAGGCCCGCCACAAGCCCCCGCTCCAGCCACCAGTGCCAATCCGAACAGCAGGGACCTTCGCCCGGCTCGCCGAGCCAGGCTCTCCAGTACTCCAATCATGGGTGTAACTCCACCAACAGTGCGGCACCGGCGATGCCATAGCTGGGGCTGCGCGAAAAGGAGCCGTCGACCCGAAGAGTCGCGTCTGTTCCCAGGTGCACCCCAACGGCACCTCCGGCAGAGTAGGAAATTCTGTTCCCCGGCTGAAGGGCCGCGCCACCCTCCGCAGCGATGAATCCCGCCTTGGTGCGCCATCGCCAAGCGGTGCTCAGCCGATGGCGCTGCCAGCTCTCGGGCGAGAAGTACTCGGCGCTGGGCTCGTTGAACGACAGCGCCTGAAACCCGTACTTGACGAACAAGGCATGCGGGCGGCCGTGCTTTTCTACGGCCAGCACATCGACGCCCACTCCGCCACCGAAGGCCCGCCTGGAGTTGCCGTCGGAGAGAAGGCCCAGGTCGGCCTCCGCGTAGGCAAAACCGCCTGGGATGGCCCCTGTCGACGCCTTCAGGAACAGCTCGCTCCCGAAGAGGCCCTCTCGGATTGCTGGCGTATGCATGCCGTTTGACCCAACCAAACGGCGGAGGAGGAGCGTCTCGTCATAGACCAGGCTTCGGTCGACCCACGGGCGATGCTGGCAGCCGACTTGGAGGCTGACGGGTACAGCTGCGGGTCGATAGCTGCCTGTGAGGGCCACGCTGTGCTGGGCTCTGGAACTCGGGAACAGGTCGATACGGTACCGGAGGTCTGTCTCGAGATCGGCTGGCAGCTCCTGGGTGAGGCCCGCCCCCACTCCGAAGCGGTCCGCCCTGTCAACCAGATCAGCGAAGCGGGTCCACGAGATGTCGATACCCAACAACGAGCCGGGAGCGAGATGATGCCTTGCTCCCAGCTGGGTCGTCAGGCGGACCATGCTCGGGGCCTCGGCATCGGTCTCGACCGAGACCGTCTGGGCAAGCGCGTAGCGCGGGGTCAGCGCCTGTTGCAGGCGCTCGCCGGCGGTGGCGGTCTCGGCAAGGTCCGGACCCAATGCTCGCGCCTTCACGAGCGTGCGGTGGGCGGCCCCCAGACGATCGCGGTCGAGCTCCAACAAGGCCCTGGCGGCCTGCGGACGCCCGTCGGACAACAAATCCGCAGATTGGGACAGATGCCGACGCGCGGCGTGAGGACGGCCCCGCCAGTGATCCACCTTGCCCAGGATCAGGGCGGCTTCTCCGTCCTGGGGGTCCCGAGCAACCATCTCCTCGAGAATCCGACTCGCCTCGCCCAGTCGCCCCTCGCGCGCGTGCACCCACACCAATCCCAACAGGGTTCCTCGGTGCGCGAAGGCTGCGGACGGCTCATGCTTCGGGACAGCCACCACTGGGGGGAGCGGGCGCTGTTCTCCTCGTGGGGGAGCACCAACCTGTGAGGGCGGGCTCGCCGGGGGCGGAGGAGCCTTCCGCTCGGAGGGACGCCTGAATGCGGCACCCCGAACCCCGCGCGGTGGGCCCTTATCCGCGTGGCGCCCCCTCTCGATTCTGGCGTGCATGACCTGCCATTCTTCGAGCTCCTTCGAGGAGCGCGTCGTCCGTGCGAGCCAGCCGTCAGCGGCCGCCTCCGCCGCGCCCCAGTCCCGCAGTTTGATCAAGCTCCAGGCCAGTCCCTTGGCTGCGGTCAGATGATCCCTCTGGACGGCTGCGAAAAAGGCCGCCGCCGGAACAGGATCGCCGGTCCCCAGCAGACCCCACGCCCTCTTGATCCCTCGTCCCAGGAGTGCACGGCCGCGCGCATGGTGGGAGGACAGGGTCAACGAATGGTGAAGATCGATCCCCATGGCGGGCAGCCGACCCAGTTCCAACGCAACCTCCGCCCGCTTCAACAAGAGGTCCACGTCTTGGGGACTCTCTCCGATCAGCGTATTCAGGGCCGCGGTCGCGCCATCCCAATCGCCTCGAGCCATTCGCACCTCGACGAGCCCAACCCGCGCGTCTTTGGTGGGTGACAGCGCCACCGCGGCGGAGAACTCCGCCTCTGCCTCTTCGAGAACGCCCGCGTCGGCAAGGGCCTCTGCAAAGGACATCCGCAGCGCCACATCGGTCGCGTAGTGGGGGAGGACCTCCCGGTAGGCCTCCAGCGCGGAGACCGCTTGCCCATCGATGTCGATCGCGATCTCCGCCCACGCGAGCACCGCGGCGGGACTCGAGTCGGCGGCCCGCCATTCGTCCGCAGCCCTGGCGGCGCGCTCCATGTCGCCGAGGGCCAGATAGGACCAGACCAACCCCTCGTATGCACTGCTGTTGGTTGGCTCCGTCTCCAAGACCTTGCGGAAGGAAGCAATGGCCGCGAGATAGTCCCCCCTCTCGTACAGCGCATATCCATCGCCCTCGTCGACCTCGAACCAACTCAGTCGCTCCTCCGCCAGGTTCGGCACCCGGACGACCACCGCCGCGGGTACCGAGGCGAGCACGACCGCGAGACAGACTGACAGCCACCACCTCACCACAGCCTACCTCTGGGCTCGGCCCGAGCGGGGGATGGCTGCGTGGCAGGAAGTCCGGTCAACTCGGCCATCTGCCGGGGCACAGAGACTTCGAACAGGTAGTGGGTGAGGAGGTTCTTCTGCTGCTCCGAGAGGTGCAGTGCGAGCTCGAGTCCGCGCTCGCGCCCGGGGGAGGGGCCGACGACCCGAGCCTCTGCGGCACCGAGACCCAGGGGCGACAGGTCCAGGGAGACGGTCTCTCCGGGCGCGACACCGTCGACGTTCGCGATGCGCGCGAGCACGTGGTTGAGGTGAGCAAGCCGCACCGGCCGCTCCGCGTTGTTCGAGTCCCGCAGGGTGGTTTCGACATCCACGGGGAACTCATAGAAATCCCGCCCTCGGCGGTGGCGGACCATCTTCCACATCGCATAGACGCCCACCGCCGCATACCAGCAGCAGAACAGGGTGGCGATGATCACGGCCGCCGCAGGCACGTCGCCACGCCGAACGTGCCACAAGCCGACCCACACTGCCTCCAAGCACACCAGACTCAGCAGAAGCGGGGGAAGGAACAGGGAGAGGGGAAGACCGTTCTGCGCGCCCTTCGGCGTGACCCGAAACACCAGGCCGCCCGGTTTCAGTAGCCGGGTCGATGCGACCAGGTTGAGGGCCAGCATGGTCACCCGGAACACATCACCGAGAAACAGGCGCGCATGGGGCGCCGCCAGCAGCTTGAACACCGTGAGGTCGAGCGCAATGTGTACGGCCACCACCGGAATCGCGAGCGCAGGGGTGAAGTCAATGGGAGTGAGGCCGAAGACCAGGAACAAGGCGGGCGCAGCGTAGAACACCAGGTGCTGGTAGCAGGCCAGAAAACCACCCAGGCCCCCCAGGTAGGCCAGGCGCTGGCGCAGGGTGAGGCCCGGCTTCGTGGCAGGGTTGTCCCTGCGGAGGATCTGCATCGCACCCTGGGCCCAGCGCAGGCGTTGCCCGGCGTAGGCGGCAGGCGTGTCGGGCGCCAGCAGGGTGCCCAGGACCTCATCGATGTATACGCCGCGATAGCCCGCGGCGAGCAGCCGCATCGAGGTCATCGAGTCCTCGGTGATGCTCTGGGTTGCAAAGCCCCCGATCGCCTCCAGCGCAGACCGCCGCAACAGCGCTCCCGTCCCGACGAAGTAGTTGGCGTTCCAGTGGTTGGCGCCGACCTGAATGCCGTGATGGAACACCGTCGAGTCGTGCCACAGGCGGTGACGGGACAGGTCGCACGGGTAGCTGTCGAGGTTGTAGTAGACCTGCGGTGTCTGCACGAAGCCAACCTCGGGATCCCCGAACGCGCCGAGCAATCGGGTGAGCAGGTTGGAGCGCGGGACGTGGTCGGCGTCGAGCACCAGTACGATGTCGCCGTCGGTACAGCCGAGCGCGTTGTTCAGGTTGCCGGCCTTGAAGTGCTCGTTGTTGGCCCGGGTGAGGTACCCAACCCCCAAGGTCTCGGCAAGGGCCTTCATATCAGGCCTACGACCGTCGTCGCATAGCCAGGTCCGGTGCGGGTACGCCATCTCTCGCGCCGCCACCGCGGTGTGGCGTACCAACTCGGGCGGCTCGTTGTAGGTGGGGATGAACACGTCGACGCGCCACTCGTCCGGATGCGGAGGGGGGGGTAGCGGGTCGCGCGGGTGCGGTTGCAGCTGCAGGTAGAAGATGATCGAGGAAAGAAACAGATGGATCTCGGCCGCCAGGAAGATGGCTGCGTATGCCAGGGGGACGCGGTCGAGGGTCCACCCCAAACGCCAGGTGAGGTAGGCGACACTGCCAACCACATAGACCGCGAACAGCGCGCGCCGGATCCCCCGGTGTGCCAGGTGCAGAGACGCGTACGGGCGCGCATGCGACGGCTGAGGGCAGGGATCCGGGGCGACCATCAGCTCCCCCCCCTGGAACAGCTCCGCCCGGGCAGTAGCGGCAGCCCCATCACGACCGGACGTGTCCTCCCGTCGCCGGCGGCTTCCTGCGGGTGATGGTCGCGCCCACGATCAGCAGGAGGAGCGGAAGGCCGCCCGTTGGCGACGAGGTCTGACCGTTGCACCCGCAGACGTCAATCCGTTCAGGCTCGGTGTCGGTATCGGTGTCCGTGTCGGTGTCGGCGTCCGTGTCGGTGTCCGCATCGGTGTCGGTGTCCGCATCGGTGTCGGTGTCCGCATCGGTGTCGGTGTCGGTATCGCTCTGACCCGAAGCACCCGAGGCGAAAAACACCCCACTGTAGGGGCCGACTGCGACCACGTCCTCGATCTCCATGTCCACCCCGTACATGGCGCCGCCGCCCGCAAGGCCGAAATGGCGCACCTCGTAGTCGCCCAGGGGAAGGTCGTCGATGTCGAGAAGGAAGGCGCGATCGGGGTCCTTATTGACCACGACGAGGGTGGTTCGACCGTCGTCGTCGAGGGCTGCGTACACCCCGAGGAGGTCGGGCTCCGGCGAGGCGACCGGGAGCGCATGGCTACCGAAGGGGCGCGCACTGGCGCCGTAGAGCCAGAAAGCGTTGGCCACTGCGGTCCCTGTGCCGGCGGTGTTCCACTCCCAGAAGTGGGCCATGTCCAACTGGTGGCGGCCGAAGATGCCAAGTGCATCCGCCGCGGCCAGGCCGCCAGAGATGTCGTGCTCGGCACCGAAGCTCCACTCGTTGATGGCAAGCTTCGTTCCCGGGTAGTGGTCCTCGATCAGCGCGCGCAGCCGGGGGATCAGCCGAAGACGGTCGGGCGTGGGCTGCGAGTTGTGGGTGAGGGTGTCCAGGGGCAGGACCTCTTCGAAGTAGACCGGGTCCCAGAGCGAGCGGGTCGCTCGGAGGCGCAAAGCCCGGGTGTCGGGGTCAATCTCCTCGTTGTAGGCGCCTTCCGGGTAGAAGTGCACATCCAGGTAGTGCACCGAGCGCTCGCCGGACACGCCGTCGGCGGCAGCCACCTCGTCGAGCCACCACTCCAACAGGTCCTTGTTTCCGTGCGCGGCCTTGTCGCTATCGCCGGCCAGTGTGTTCCAGTGGTACCACCAACCCGGACTGGCGGGGGCAGCTATCTCGACCGTCGGCAACGCCCGACGGATGGCCGCGGAGAAAATCTGGCTGCGGATCAGCAGCTCGTCGTAGTCGACCGGCGTGGGATGAACCGCGCGATGGGTCTTGGAGGCGACGGCCAGCTCGTTGTCGATGATGGCGACCTGGGGCTCGTCCGGGAGGGTCCGCAGCCAGGCTTCGACGTCATCTTCGTCCCATGCCACGGCCACGTCGGTGGGGTCGTTCCAGGTGATGGGGGCTCCGTCTGCCGTCACTCCGTTGCCCACATCGGGATTGAAGGGGCTGGTCTGTTGTTGGGGGCCGTACTTGGCCACGGAGTAGGCGTAGGAGTGCGTGTCCTTGGCGACCCAGTCCAGCGCGGGCACCGTCAGGGCAGTATTGGCGCCGGCATCGTGCATGTCGGACAACCACGTCCTCGCGGAGTCCGTGGATTGGTTGGAGAAGTACCAGTCCTCCCCGGAGTTCGTTGCGTGGTTGCTGGGATTGTACGTCGACGTCGCGTTGCCGCCCCACCGGGCACTGGTGATTCCGTTGGCGGCGATGAAGTCCGAGTCCCGGGGAAACGCCATTCCGTAGATCAGCGGCGAGATGTCGTGCGTCGGGGTAGCACCGAGCTGCACCGCCTGCTCGACCACGGCCGTGGTGAAGGTGCCGTCCTCGGTCTCGACCGCGAGTGTGCCCTCCTCGAGGGGAGCGACCAACTCGACGTAGGCACGAGGGGGGTTGGTCTCGAGCAGCATCCGCTGCACACCGAGTTGGGTTCCGTCGAGCAGCACCCGCACGGTGTAGGGGTTCCCGTCCCCCAACACCAGAATCCCCCTGGTACCCAGCGGAGCGGCGCCGGTGAAGCCCTCTTCGGTGAGCACCGGGTCGGGCATGGTCTCGAGCAGACGCACGTCGTCTACCCGAAAGTCGAGCGCACCTGGGGAAGTGTTCTTGAAGGAGATGCGATCCCAGTCCCCACCTGCCGGAACTGCCCCCACATACCGGGCCCATCCGTTCATCGCGATCGGTGCGAGATCGGACAAGGGGACCGTGGCGTTCACAGCCGCCACAGTGTCGTGGAACACCAGGGCGATGTCGAGGAGGGCGGGAGACAGGTGGAACTGCAGGGCGGCCATGTCCTGGAAGCTGGAATCGGCCTTCCACGACAACGCCCCGGTCGGGTCTATGGAAACGTCGACCGCCAGGGCACCGCTGAACGCCGGGTCGTACTCGTAGTCGACCACCGCACCCCAGGACCAGTCGTCCCAGTCCCGCGCGAGCAGATCGTAGAACAACACCCGATCGGTCCCAGATTCCGGCAGCAGGGCAACGTCATCGACACGGAAGGTGAGCGGCACCGCCGACTTGTTCCACCAGGTCAGTCGGTCCCAGGTCGCTCCAGGGGGCACGTCGACGACGACCTCGGTCCAGGCCCCAGGCTGGACGTCGCCGAGTGTCGAGATGGCCGCTGCGATGATATCGCCAGTGGCCTCGGCCTTGACCTCGATCTGCAGACCCCTGGTGTCCCCCTGCAGGTAGGGGTTCTCCCCCTCGAGGTAGAAGCGAACGGCGCGCGCGCTGGAAAACGCGTTGCCATTGTACCAGGACAACCCCCCCCACTCATCGAGGGTGACTTCCACGGACCGGGCGCCAGAGTGGGTGAAAGGATCTGCGTAGTCCGTGGTGTCAGACCAGGACCAATCGCTCCAATCCGGATGGAGATCGTCGTCGTACACCCAGGACCCTTGAGCGTAGGACAGAGAGACCAGCAGAATCGAGAGGAGCTGCATGCTCGCATCATACGCGGTTCAGCCGCCCAATCGCTCCCGCAGCCAGGCCGCGTACGCCGGGCCGATGTCCTCCCGCGCGAGGGCGATCTCGGTCACGGCCTTCAAGAACCCGAGCGGCTCCCCCGTGTCCCAGCGGGGGCTATCGACGACCCGGGCCACCACCCGCCCCGCTGCGGCGAGGGCGTTGGTCGCCTCCATCGGGTAGTACTCGCCGCTCGCGGGGTCGTGCCGCGCCCAGCCCTCCGCGAGTGCGTCCAGGAAGTCGGGGGTGTACAGGTACCGCCCCAGTGAGACGAGGGTCGACGGCGCCTGCCCGGCGGGTGGCTTCTCGATCAGCCGCTTCACCAGGAGTTGGCCTCCGGAGGTCTCCACGTCCAGCACCCCGTAGCGGGTGAGGTCGGCGTCCGGCAGATCGTGGGCCGACAGCACCGTTGCCCCCGTCGTCCGCCAGGTCTCCAGCAGCTGCGCGGTGCAGTTGGGCTCGCCGAACAGGTCGTCCGGGTAGGCGACCACGAACGGCTCCCCCTTCAGCAGCGGTGCCGCCTGGAGGATGGCGTGCCCCGACCCGCGCATCTCCTGCTGCCGCACGAAGACCACGTCGATCTGCGGCGGCCGGCTCTTCTCCAGCTTGCTGCTGGCACCTTCTGCATGGAACACCGCTTCCAGCTCGGCATCGTGATCGAACCAGTCGTCGAGGACCTTCTTGCGGCGAGAGGTGATCAGCACCACCTGCTCCACGCCGGCCTCCACCATCTCCTGCACCACGAAGTCGATCGCGGGCCGGTCGATGAGGGGAAGCATCTCCTTCGGTACGCAGCGGGTGATCGGAAGGAACCGCGTGCCGTATCCGGCCGCGAGGATCACGCCCTTGATGCCCATTCTTCCTCCCGTGTCTCCGTCGTGCCCCGCCAGGCCTTCAGGATCGAAACGTAGGGTTCGGTGTGGTCCAGATCTCCGGTGCGCACCGCCTCCACCACCGGCTCCAGAAACGCGCGCGCGGAGCTGCGTCCCACCCACATCCACAGGTAGCTCCGACCGCTGAACAGGTCGACCAGCGTATCGACGACCCGCTCCAGCTCGGGCTCCCCGCCGCGCTCTCGGGCCAACAACAGGTCCACGGCGTAGGCCCGGCGCTCCCAGTGCGCCCGCAGGGACCGCCCCACGGGGAGGCAGAACCCATAGCTCAGGTAGAAGAGCGGTCCCCAGCGCTGCTGGTCGAGTTGGTGCACCAGTTCGTGCGCCAAGGTGGAGGCGAGAACCCTGGGCGGCATCTGTCGTGCCGGCCTGGGCAGGAACACGGTGCGGCCCATCACCGTCGTGTACCGGCTCGAGAACTCTGGGACGACCGGACGCAGCAACCCGCCCACCCAGCGCATCCACCGCACCTCGTCCTTGTGGACGAGTCTGAGATCCGGGACGTGCCGGCGAACCAGCTTCAGTATGCGGGCCAGTCGCGCATCCACCATGGATTCCAGTATCGCAGACGGGGCGTCCCGGCCGGGGGGCTGGCGCTGTGCCACCCGACTCGACTAGGTTTCATCCTGGACTCCGTCAAGCCCCCCGAGCACGCGAGCTGGCCCACATGCTGCCCATCTACCTCGGAACCCTGGTGTTCGGTGGCCTCCTGGTGGCCGTGTCTCTCCTCTTCGGCGGTGAGAATGCCGACGTGGACGCGGACGCCGACGCCGACTTCGACCTGGACGCCGACACAGACGTGGATTTGGACCTCGATGCGGACGCCGACGTGGATTTGGACCTCGATGCCGACGCCGACGTGGACCTGGACCTCGATGCCGACGCCGACGTGGACCTCGACGTCGACCACGACTCCTCAATCGCCGACCTGGTCCACCACGGGGTGGAGGGCACCCACGACGCGATGTGGCTGCCGTTCCTTTCGTTGCGCTTCTGGACGTTCTCAATGGCGTCCTTCGGCCTCATGGGCGTGCTGCTCACCCTGATCCTGGGGCAGGTGATCGCGACGCTGCCGATCGCGCTGGTCACCGGGGTGTCGATCGGGACCTTCGCCGCCTGGTTCTTCCGTCGCCTGAAGCACGACACCGTGACCGCGGACACGGGACTTCGCCAGTACATCGGTGCGGAGGCGCGGGTGCTGCTCCCGATCCGACCCGGCCAGACGGGGAAGATCGTGATCGACACCCTGGCTGGGCAGGTCGAGCTCCACGCCGTCACCGGCGATGCCGAGGAGATCCCCCGCGGCGGGCGAGTGCTCGTCGCCCACATCGAGGGAGACAAGGCCGACGTCACCAACCTGGCGGTGCCCGGAAGCCGACCGCCCCAGGCGCGCGAACGTACACGCGAGTGACACCGCTCCCGACGGGCACCGCACCACAACCTACTGCCTCTCGTTCCTCGGTTCGGGGTATGGTCCCCGCTCCAGTTCGCAGGAGGTCGCCTTGGAAATCCTGTCTGTCTGCCTCGCGGCGGCGCTCGGGGTCGGATTCATCGGCGCGCTCGCCGCGGTCCGTTCCCACCTGTACATCTGCCGCCCGAACGAGGTCCTCATCTTCTCCGGCCGCCAGCACACCCTCGCCGACGGCACCTCGGTCGGGTACCGCGTGAGCCACGGGGGATGGGCGTTCCAGGTCCCCTACTTCGAGACCGTGGACCGGATGGACCTCTCGACCATCCTGCTAGAGATCCGCGTCACCAACGCGTACTCGAAGGGCGGCATCCCGCTGGACGTGAACGCCATCGCCAACGTGAAGGTGTCGTCCGACGAGCGCATCCTGGGCAACGCCATGGAGCGCTTTCTCGGACGTGATCCGGTCGAGATCAAACGGGTCGCCAAGGAGTCCCTGGAAGGCCATCTCCGCGGTGTGCTCGCCCGGATGACCCCGGAGGAGGTCAACGAGGACCGGCTGAAGTTCGCGGAGGAGTTGGTGGAGGAAGCCGGCGAGGACTTCGATCGCCTCGGGCTACACCTCGACACCCTCAAGGTACAAAGCGTCTCCGACGAGGTGGCCTACCTGGACAGCATCGGCCGCGAGCGCCTCGCCAACGTGCTCTCCAACGCCGAGATCGCCGAGTCCACCGCGAAGGCGGACGCCGAGGAGGCCCAGGCCACCTGCACGCGGGACGGCGAGGTCGCCAACGAGCACGCCGAGACCATGATCCGCCAGCAGCAGAACGAGCTGGACAAGGTGAAGCACGAGTTGGAGGCCCAGGCGCGCTCCGAGGAGGAGCGTGCAGAGCAGGCCGCCATGGCCGCGCGCGCAAGGGCCGAGCAGAAGCTCCAGGAGATCCGGGCCAAGCTGGAGCACCTGCGACTGTCCGCCGACGTGGTGCTCCCCGCCGATGCAGACCGGAAGGCCGCCGAGATGCGTGCCCGCGCCGAGGCCGCCCACATCGCCGCGGACGGGCAGGCCATGGCCGACGTCCTGCGCATCATGACCGCGACCTGGCTCAAGGCCGGGCAGGACGCCAAGGACATCTTCCTCATCCAACAGCTGGAGACGGTGATGTCCACCGTCACCGACCGGGTCCGCAGCCTGGAGATCGGTGAGGTCACCCTGATCGACGGGGGCGCTGGCAACGCCCTTCCCCAGCACATCGCCGCCTTGCCGGCGACGGTGGCCGCCGTCCTCAGGGAGTTCAAGGAGACCACGGGGGTGGACATCACCGGCATCCTCGCTGGCGAGAAGGAGGTGCGCTGATGGAAATCGTCCTCGCCATTCTCGGTGCGCTCCTGCTGGTGGCGGTGGTCAGCGGACTGGCCATCATCGGAACCGCTGGCAACCTGCTCTACATCTGCGAGCCCAACGAGGTCCTCGTCATCAGTGGCGGCGGCACCGGCAAGGCCAACTACCGGACCGTGAAGGGCGGCCGGCACTTCCGCATCCCGCTGCTGCAGCGGGTCGACCGGATCGACCTCACCAACCTGGTGATCGATCTCGCGGTCACCGGCGCCTACTCCAAGGGCGGCATCCCCCTCACGGTGCAGGGGGTGGCCAACGTCAAGGTGGCCGGCCACGAGCCGGTCCTCGGCAACGCGGTGGAGCGCCTGCTCGACAAGTCCCGGGACGACCTCATCCGCATCGCCAGGGACGTGCTCGAGGGCAACCTCCGCGGGGTGCTCGCCCGATTGACGCCAGAGGAAGTCAACGACGACAAGATCGCCTTTGCGGAAATGCTCCTCGACGAGGCCGAGACCGACCTGTCCCGCCTCGGCCTGGTCCTGGACAACATGAAGATCCAGAACGTCGCCGACGACGTGGGCTACCTGAACTCGATCGGCCGCAAGCAGTCCGCGGAGATCATCAAGAAGTCACGCATCGCCGAGGCGAAGGCCAAGACGGCGGCCATCATCCGAGACGCGAGCAACCGAGAGCGCGCGCGGCTGATGGAGATCGACGCCGAGGAACAGATCGCCCGCGCACGGGCCGCGCGCCGCATCGCAGACGCCAAGACCCGCCGCCATGCCCGCATCGCCGAGGAGGAGGGCGAGGTGCAGGCCCTCATCGCCAAGGCCGAGGCGGCGATGGAAAAGGAAGAGGCCCGGGTGGAAGAGACCCGGCGCCGCCTGGAGGCCGACGTCATCGAGCCGGCCGGGGCCTCCATGGAGGCCCAGATCTCCGAAGCGAAGGGCGGGGCGGCGAAGATCCTCGAGGAGGGCCGCGCCACGGTGCAGGTCCTGGAAGAGATGATCGCCGTGTGGCACGAGGCTGGCGACAACGCCCGCGACATCTTCCTCATGCAGAAGCTCCAGAACATCATGGACGCCCTGATCGAGACCGTCGGCCAGGTCAAGGTGGACCGGCTGACCATGCTCCCGCCCGACGGCGAGGGCGGAGACACCGCCCGCAAGGCCGTCCGGTTGGTGGAGGAGTTGAAGGGCGCTCTGGGGGTAGACCTCCCCAAGATGCTCAAGGACGTCACCGCCCAGCGGAAGGCCGACTCCGCGGACACCTAAATCCGTTCGCGGTGATGCGACACCGACGCGCTCGGCGTCAGTGCGGTGAAGGGATGTGGCGGCCGCGTTAGCAGGTGGGAAAGAGGGTTGGGAGAAGGAAACACTGCATACGTTGTATGGCAACACCTCGGGACTGAAGGCCGAGCAGAATCGCGAGCTACGCAAGCTCTACCAGCGCCGAGTCCCGGACAACGTCTTCATCTCTGCCCCGCTGGCACGGCGTCTCACCGAGCTCAGCAAGGAGACCGGGCGACGCATCGGGCTGCTCCTGGACCGGCGGGGGTGCGTGGACAAGGTAGTGGTCGGCGACGCGCACCGGGTCTTCCTTCCCGAACTCGGGGCGCGCCGCGCCGGTGCCAGCCGTTTCCGTGGGGTGCGGCTGATCCACACCTCCTTGCGCCCCACCGGGCTCTCCGAGGACGACCTGACCGACCTCGCCCTGCTCCAATTGGACGCGGTGGTCACGATCCACGTCCGCCCGGAAGGGCTTCCCGGCGCAGTCCAGTATGCCTACCTGCTCCCACCCGAGGCCTCGGAGGAGCCGTGGCGAGTGGAGGACGTGCCCTCGGTCCACGAGTGGAGCGACGACTGGCTCGCCTTCATCACCGACCTGGAGTCGCAGTTCGCCCGCAGCCCGAAGCTCAAGCGGGTGGAGGGGACACAGGGGGCAATCCTGGTGGGGATCACCCTGCGCAACCCTCACGAGGCGCACCGCAGCCTCCAGGAGTTGGAGCGGCTCGCAGATACGGCGGGGCTGCGGATCCTGGACCGGGAGCTCCAGAACCGGGACAAGCTCGATGGCCGCACCTGTATCGGGAAGGGCAAGCTCCAGGAGCTGATCATCCGCTCCATGCACCTCGGAGCGGAGGTGTTGGTGTTCGACAGGGAGCTCTCGCCCTCCCAGCTCCGCAACATCGCGGAGCTCACCGACCTCGCGGTGCTCGACCGCACCCAGCTCATCCTGGACATCTTCGCGCAACACGCCAAGTCCCGCGAAGGCAAGCTCCAGGTGGAGCTGGCCCAGCTCCGGTACCGGATGCCCCGCCTCGCGATCATGCCCACCGCCATGTCCCGCCTCACCGGCGGCATCGGGAGTCGCGGACCCGGCGAGACCAAGCTCGAGATCAACCGCCGCCGCGCCCAGGGGCGGGTCACCCGGCTGGAGCGGGAGCTGAAGACCCTGGGCAAGAACCGCGCCCTTCGCCGCAAGCGGCGCCAGAAGGCCGGCCTGCCAGTGGTCTCCATCGTCGGATACACCAACGCCGGCAAGAGCACCCTGCTGAACAGCCTCACCCACTCCGAAGTAGTGGTGGAGGACAAGCTGTTCGCCACCCTCGATCCCACCACCCGCCGGTTCCGCTTCCCCGAGGAGCGGGAGATCATCGTCACCGATACCGTCGGCTTCATCCACCACCTCCCCGACACCCTGATCCGGGCCTTCAAGGCCACCCTGGAGGAGCTGGAGGAGGCCGACCTGCTGCTCCACATCCTCGACGCGTCCGACGAAGGCGCGCACCGCCAGATGCGGGCGGTGAACACCATCCTGCACGACCTGGGGCTGGACGACAGGCCGGTGCAGCTCGTGTGGAACAAGGCGGACGCCACCGATCCGCTCCGCCTCCGGGAGCTGCTCGACCAGTACGGTGGTCTGCCCATCTCGGCTCTGTACCGCGAGGGATTCGATCGGCTCCTGGACCGGTTGGAGCGGCTTCTGTTCCGCCAGGGGCAGCTCGGGGAGCACGATTCCGCGCATCGCGCACCCGATGTAAGCGCCTTGTAAGCAACGAGAGTTGCGGCTATGCCCAAGATCTGTGTACGGTTCCGTTTGCTGAGATTCCGAAAACACTGGGGCCTTGGAGGGCCCGAAGGAGACGCAAGGAATGAAACGCTATCTATGGATACTCGTGCTGCCGTTCATGATGGGATCAGACTGCGAGGGCAACGGCGATGAGACTGGCGAGACCGGTGATACCGGGGGGCTGCCCGATTACTCTGGGGCCTACCAGATCAGCGCGGTGACGTACGGCTGCACGGTCGGGACCCCCGACAGCTGGATGTTCGACGTGATGACCGATGGGCTCGCTGGCACCATCGAGCTGCAATGGGCCAACACCGGCGACTGCCACTGGCAAGAGCACAACGAGGGGGCGGAGCTCGCGGGATGTGAAGTACGGCTCTACACCGCCGCCGACCCCACCGCCATCCACGACGAGACCCACCTGTTCTCCAACAACGTGGCCTGGGACAGCGACGACTCGGTCGACGGGGACGGCTACATCTACTCCTGGGACCACTGGGACATGGGCCTGGACGACGTGGCGACCATCGCCGAGATCGTCAACGGCAGCAAGACCCTGCTGGACTGCGGCTTCCACACGGAGACCAACTCCGGCACCTCGTCGGACCCGGAGTGGGAGGGCGCGTCCATGGCCTACATGCTGACCATGTACGACAGCAGCAGCACTGCCCTGGACTGCGTGATCTGGGGTGAAGAGTCGGCCGACTATTGGAACACCTACAAGACCAACAGCTGCTTCTGCATGGAGCAGGACTGCACCGACTGATCTGCTGACGAAGCAACCAAGACCCGACCCCGGCTGCACTCGCGCCGGGGTCGCGTTGTTTCGGGGGGCCGACATCCAGGATAGGCTGTGGAGGGCACGCGAGCGCCGGCATCGGCCCGGAGACGCAATGAAACTCGCCTTGCTGCTGGTCACGATGTCGGCTTGCGCCACAGCGGACCAGGCCGAGGACACCAACGGGCAGCGCGATAGCGGCGGCATCGGCTACTCGGGTCCCTACGACATCCGCGAGGTGCAGCACACCTGCACCGAGGGGAGCACCGATATCTGGGGGTACCAGGTCCGCACCGAGGGCTGGGCCGACCGGATTCACCTCTACATCGCCGAAACCGGGGGCCGGCGGGAGCAGCCGAGTGACGTGCTCCAGGAGGTCCACCCGATGGTGAACGCACAGTACGACGCCGACGGCACCTGGGACCAGTGGGAGCTGCAACTGCTGCAGGTCCCGGAGATCGCCGCGCAAGAGGCGAGCGCCACCACCCGATGGGGATGCGATGCCGATGATTCGGTCGCCGGGGTCGGCGGCGACCTGGCATGGATGGCGTTGATGTACTCGGCCAGCGCGCCCCAGATCGAAGGGGACTGCGCGATCTGGGGCTTCCAGGCCCAAGCGTACTTCAACGACCAGTTGGAGAAGGACTGTACCTGCCGGGATGTCGATACGGACTGCACCAATTGAGGTCGCTCGCCGCCGTCGCACTCCTCGGAGCCGCCTGTCAGCCGACATTCTGGTCGCCGGGGGGCCCGGAGCCCCTGGAGCTGGATCCACCCCTCATCGACTCCTTCGAGCTGACCTGCGATGTGGACGAGGGGCGATGGCGGCTGGAGGTGGAGAGCCTCTCCTGGACCGGGGGCGGCCGGCTGTATTGGAGCCCGGACCTCGCCTACGTCGAGCGCCACTGGGTGCGCTCGGTGTCCGCCGAGCCGGACGGGAGCGCGGACCGCCTGGTCCTCGACCTGCACATCGTGGGGGACTGGCGGGAGGCCTCCCCGGGGTCGAGCACCGCGATTCGCTGCGCGCAGAACCCTGATCTGGTGTTCGTGCTGTACGACTATGAGGGGGAGTCTGCGGACTGCGTGGCGGAGGGGCCGCACCCGGAGGAGTTGATGGGGTTGGAGGGGATCCCGGACTGTCTGTAACGCCCCGTCAGCGCGTGAGGCGTTCGGCGAGATCGAGGGCAGCGCGGAAGCTGGAGGGGTCGGCGATGCCCTTTCCGGCGATGTCGTCGGCGGTGCCGTGGTCGACGCTGGTGCGGACGATGGGAAGGCCAAGGGTCCAGTTCACCGAGTGACCGAAGTGAAGCGCCTTGAGGGGGACCAGGCCCTGGTCGTGGTACATGGCCACCACCATCTCGCCGTCGCCCTCGGCCGCCAGGTGGAAGGCCGCCTCGGCGCTCATGGGCCCGCGGGCGTCGATCCCCTCTCGGCGGGCCCGCGTCACCGCGGGGTGGATCGCTTCTTCCTCCTCGGTCCCCATCATGCCGCGCTCGCCCGCGTGGGGGTTCACCCCGCACACCAGGAGACGGCGACGTTCGAGGTGGAGTTGCCCCGCGAGAGCCTGGTCCGCGATCCGCAGCACCCGGAGCACCCGCTCTTCGCTCGCCATCTCTGCAACCGTCCGCAGCGCGATGTGGACCGTCACCAGCACCACGCGCAGTGACGCCCCCACGAAGGCCATCACGGGCTCGTCCACGCCGCACAGGTGACCGAGGAAGTCGGTGTGCCCCATGAACCGGAAACCCCGGGCGGCAAGCCGACCCTTGTGGATCGGCCCGGTCACCAGGCCGGCTGCCCGGCCCGCCAAGGCCTCGAGCGCTGCGGCCCGTATCGCAGCGGCCTCCACCGGCTCTGTGGCGCACCCCGGGTCGAAGACAGGGACGGCGTCACCAGGAAGGTGTTCTGGAATGCCCTCGACACGCACCACCGGCAGTGACCAGCGCGCGGCTTCCTGCGCCACGGCCGCCCAGTCCCCCACGATGGCACAGCACGCGTCTCGCCTGTCGGCGAGGGTCTTCACCACCACCTCGGGCCCGACGCCCTGCGGGTCCCCGGGAGTGACGAGTAACGGTCTCACCAATCCTCCGACCTCACGGCTCCTCGGCCGGCTCCAACAACACCTTCACCGCTGATTGACGCCGGGCCTGCAGGTACCACTGCTCCACCTGCTCGGTCACCTTGGTGTTGTACAGCCGTTCGCGCAGCTGGGGCTCCGCTTCCTCGTAAGGGACGACCCCGCTGGACTCCATCTCGATCACCTTCACCAGGAACACCGAGCCCACCACCACCACCGGCTCGGCGATCGCCCCGGGCTCGGTGGAGAACACCGCGGCATCGAGAGCCGGCGTCAAGTCACCCTTCTTCACCGGAGGCATGGACACGTCCGGCCCGGCGATGAACCCGCTGTGGTACTGGGCGATGGCCTACTCCCAGGTGAGCTGCCCACCGAGGATCTGCTCGCGAATCCCCCGCGCCTGGGCCACCGCCTCCACCAACCCGGTCTCACCGGAGCCCTCGGGTACCGCGAGGGTGAGGGCCTGGATGGTCGCTTGGGGGGGACGCTCGAACTCGCGCATGATCCGCTTGTACAGGTCCACCATCTCGTCTTCGGTCACCGTGATCCGCGGTCGGATGATCGCTTCCTGGAACCGCATCTGGCGAACCTGCTCCCGGAGCTGATCCTCGTAGGCATCCCAGCGCATCCCCGCCGACTCCACCTCGGTGCGGAGTTGCTCGCGGCTTTCCATGTCGTTGTCGCGGGCGATCTGATCGATGGTGCGGTCCATCTCCTCGGCGGTGATGTCGAGACCGAGCTTCTGCAGCTCCTGGCGCATCAGCACCCGCAGGATCAGGCTCTCCAAGACCTGGAGCTCGATGTCGAGGCGACAGGAACCATCCCCGGGTTCAGGGCAGCGCTCGTCGATGAACGGTCCGCCCATGTCGTACACCTCGGACAGGGTGATGACCTCGTCATCGACCACTGCAGCGACCCGATCCACCAGCGCGGCGCGTGCCGCGGGCGCTCCGAAGAGCACGGCGAGCAGCGCAGCACAAACGAGGCGACGCAACGGGCCCCTACTCCGGCGATTCGTGGGCGACTTCCCCTTCCTCGCGCATCTCGGGCCGGATGCCTGGGGCGCCTGGACCGAGGGTGAGTCGACGTGCCGGTTGGACCTCCAACTCGGCGAGGATGTCGTCATGGACGATCACCTCGTAGCTGCCGCTGATCTTCTCCACGTACTCCCGATACAGATCCTTGTACCGCTCGTTCTTCACCTTTCGCAGGACCGAGCCCTTCATCTGCTCGAAAGTGCGCTCAACGCGTTCGCGCTTGCCGGTGACGGTCACGACGTGCCAGCCTCCACCAGCCTCGAAGGGCTCGGAGATCTCGCCCACCTCCAGCTCGAAGGCCTGGTCCACCACGGCCTGGTCGATGCCCGGCTTCCCTTCGGTGGCGAGGTACCCGAGGTCGCCGCCGCGCCTGCGGTAGGGGTCCTCGGAGGACTCGGAGGCCACCTCGGCAAAGCGCGTTGGATTGGCGGTCACCTGTGCGTGCAGCTCCTCGATCAGGGCCTTGGCCTCCTCGGCCGAACGCGAGGCGCCCGCCTTGACGTAGAGGCGTCGGACCTGCACCTTCTCGGGGACCACGAACTCCTCCTTGTGCTCCTCGTAGTAGGCGCGGAGGTCGTCCGGGGTGAAGTCCGAGTTTCGGACACCGGCGTACACGTCCTGGCGCAGCAGGGTGTTCACCATGACCTTCTGCACCTTGGGGTCGCGGTCGATCCCCGCCTTCTTCGCCTCGAGGTACAGCATGCGCTCCCGAACGAGCTTGTCCAGGACCTCGCGCTTCTGCTCCTCGGTCATCGGTTCCCCGGTCCTGGGTGCCTCGCGGGCGGCGGCGGCTTCGAACTCCTGGGCGGAGATCTTCACACCGCTCACCTCCGCCACGATCGTCCCCTGGTCCTCCTGCGAGACATCGCCGGTGGTGGTTACATCGGACGCCTCGGCACCGTCGCCCGGCGGCGGGGATTCGCCGCCGCACGCCACGACCAGAGACGAAAGAAGCAGCACGGTAAAAGTGCAGGTAAAGGGTCGCATCAATTGCCCTCTGAAGCGTTGTTCGCTCGCCAGATTGGGCCCGTTCGGTATCACGCACCCAAGGGGGGGGCAAGCGGGCCGCGATCCCGCAAATGCCCGGCACATGGCCGATCGTCCGACCCGGGGTTAGTCGTCCGCACATGCTCTGGATGCTCCTGATACCCAGTGCCCTGGCCGCCAATCTCGTGATCGAGGCGAAAGTTCCCGTCGAGGTGTGGGTGTCCGGACAACTCATGGGCGAACTGGTGAGGCCATCCGAGCTGCACGTGCAGGCCACTCCCGGGGAGACGGAGCTCACGCTCCTCACCCAGGGCACCCCCAAGACGTTCATTGTGGATGTTCCCGAAGAAGGCCTCGCCCGGGTGGTGGTCGGGCGCACCGGCATCACCACCGGCCAGGATCTACCTGAACCAGCGGTCGAGCCGGAGGGGACCCAGAGCCAGGTCGAGTTCCGCAGCACCGCTCGCGAGGACGTGGTCCTGATCATAGGCGATACCCGGTACACCCTCGCCCCCCAGGCCATCCTCCGTGTCGACCTCTCCCATGGAGCCCACCCGCTCTCCCTGCGCAACGGAGTCGGCACCGTCATCTGGGCCCAGGGGTCTCTCCAGGTCGACGGTGATGGCCTCGTGGTGCAGGTCGCGGACGGTCGTATGCCCGAGGTCGCGGGCGGTGGGGGCGCCTTCCACCCGGACCAGCGGTGATCGAGGCAAGGCCCAGAGCCTCCACTCGGCGCGTCGCCTCGGTCCGGTCCATCCGCTTCCGGATCGTGGCCGCCTTCCTGGCGGCCCTGCTGACCATGATGGGTGCCCAGGGCTTCCTGATCCTGCAGCAGCAGCGAGTGGCGAGGTCACTCACCCTGATCACCGAGGGGTACGTACCCCTGGCCAAGATCGTGACCTTGTTGGAGCGCGACCGCCAACGGGTGGAGAACGATGTGCAGCGGCTGCTCAGGGCCGAGCGCCGACCCACCACCGGCCCGTCGTCACCGGCATTGCTCTACACCGAGCAGCTCCAGGAGAACCTGGCCATCGCTGGGATCAAGGCCAAGTACGTCCAAAACCACCTGGAGCTCTCGGCCGAGGACCAAGCCGTCTTCCACAAGATCCTCATCCAGCTTGACCTCATCGAGACCCTGTTTCGCGGCTACCAGACCCGGTCCGCGGAGTTGGTGACCCTCGCCGAAGCGGGGAACAAGGAGGGCGCTTCTGCACTGACGGAGCCGTTGATCGAGGACGGCACCCATCTGGGGGAGGAGATCGACAAGCTCGAGCGCTTGTTGGAGTCGCGGGTGGAGACCCTGACCCGCGCCACGGAGGAGGCCCAGGTCCGCGCGGCGGCGGCCTCGCTGGCCTTGACCACCGTCGCGGTGGTGTTCTCGGTGGCGCTCATCCTGGCGGTACTGGTGGCACTGCGACCCATCGGTCGGCTCACGACCGAGGTCCAGCGGCTCGCCGCCGGTGACTACGGCGGGCGCGTCGAGGTCCGCGGTGCGGATGAGATTGCCTTGCTGGCGTCGGAGTTCAACGCCATGGTGCGCGCGCTCCAACTCCGCGACCGCACCCTGGTGGAGCGGGCCGAAGAGCTGAACCGTCTCTCCCGGTACCTGGGGAGTGTGCTGGACAGCTTGGAGGACGCGCTGTTGGTCGTGGAGGGCGAACACGTGACCCTCGCCAATCCCGCGGCCGGCCGGGTGTGGGGGGCGGAGCAGGGCGCGGCGCCTCCCGACGCGTTGCTCGATCTCCTGGAGAATCCAGGCCACCACGAGGTCAAGGGCCCCGGCGAGACCCTGAACGAAGTACGGGTCGCGCCGTTCGGAGACAACGGCGTGGTCGTGGTTTCCGCCGACGTCACCGAGCAGACCCGAGCCAAGGAGCGACTCGCCCGCTCCGAGCGACTCGCCCTGATCGGCCAGATGCTGGCCCAGATCACCCACGAGGTCCGCAACCCCCTCAATGCGCTCTCCCTGAACGCCGAACTGCTCGCCGACGAGCTCGAGGCGTTGGACCGGGGCCGGAAGACCGAAGCCTGGGACCTGCTCGCCATCGTGAGCCGCGAGATCGGACGTCTCACCGACGTCACCGCCCACTACCTCCAACTCGCGCGACGGCCCCAGGCACACCTCGAACCCGAGGATCTCGGGTCGCTGGTGCGGGACGTGAAGCGCCTCCTCGATGTGGAGCTGTCGCAGCGGCAGGTCCGCATCGAGGTCGACCCGAACACCGTTCCGGCGCAGCTCGTGGACGGAAACCAGGTCCGCCAGGCCCTCCTCAACGTGGTCCGCAACGCCGTCGAGTCCGGAGCCCACGACCTGAGACTCACCGTCGTGCGCCAAGACGACGAGATCCACCTGGTGTTGCGGGACGACGGTCCCGGGATGACCTCGGAGGAAGCGGAACGGGCATGCGACCCGTTCTTCTCCACCCGCGCCACCGGCACCGGCCTCGGGCTCGCCATCACGAAGCAGATCCTGGAGGACCATGACGGCACGGTGCGGCTGTCATCGGCGCCGGGCAGGGGCACCACCGTAATCCTGGCGTTCCCCAACCGGCCAGCCCACCCAGAGACGACACTGCAGGCTGCGGACTAGACCCTCCCGCGACGACGTACGAACGCGAACATCCACAGAGACAGCATCCACGGCGGGCCCGCCCCGGCGTTGCTACAACCGCACGCCATTGGCTCACCCCCGGTGAGTGTGGTCACGAGATCGAAACCGGAGCAGTCCTGGTCGATGCCGTCGTCGGCAATCTCATCGGCTCCCGGGTTGATCCGTGGGTCCTCGTCGTCGCAGTCGGGACCTCCCGGGTATCCGTCCTTGTCCATGTCGTCGGCGTCCAAGCCGTCGCAGTCCTGATCGATGCCGTCGTACGGAATCTCTTCTGCGAGTGGGTGTATGGAGGCGTCGGAGTCGTCGCAGTCGGTGTGGTCGGCGACGGTGCCGGGCGGAGGGCCATCGCAGGTGGACGTGGGCGAACCGTACTCGTCGCCGAACTCGTCTCCATCCGCGTCGGGGTAGTAGTCCACGAAGGCGAGGTTGTCATCGGCGACGCCGCTGCAGTCGTTGTCGCGGCCGTCACAAACCTCGGGGTTGGTGGGGAAGTTGTCGCCGTCGGCATCGTCGCAGTCGGTGTGGTCGGTGACCATGCCGGCCGGCGGTCCGTCGCAGGTCGAGGTGGGGTCGACGGTCTCGTCGCCGAAACCGTCGGTGTCGTTGTCGGGGTAGTAGTCCACGAAGACGAGGTTGTCGTCGGCGACCAGGCTGCAGTCATTGTCGGCGTCGTCGCAGACCTCGGGGTTGGTCGGGAAGTTGTTGCCATCCGAATCGTCGCAGTCGGTGTGGTCGGTGACCATGCCGTCCGGCGGTCCGTCGCAGGTCGAGGTGGCGGCGGCGTTCTCGTCGCCGAAGCTGTCGGTGTCGACGTCGGGGTAGTAGTCGACGAAGGTCAGGTTGTCGTCGGCGACCAAGCTGCAGTCGTTGTCGGCGCCGTCGCACACCTCGGGGTTGGTCGGGAAGTTGTTGCCGTCGCCATCGTCGCAGTCGGTGTGGTCGGTGACCATGCCGGCCGGCGGTCCGTCGCAGGTCGAGGTGGGGTCGGCGGTCTCGTCGCCGAAGTTGTCGGTGTCGTCGTCGGGGTAGTAGTCGACGAAGGTCAGGCCGTCGTCGGCGACCAGGCTGCAGTCGTTGTCGGCAGCGTCGCAGACCTCCGGGTTGGTGGGGTAGTTGTTGCCGTCGGAGTCGTCGCAGTCGGTGTTGTCGGTGACCATGCCGGCCGGCGGTCCGTCGCAGGTCGAGGTGGCGGCGGCGTTCTCGTCGCCGAAGTTGTCGGTGTCGCCGTCGGGGTAGTAGTCCACGTAGGTGAGCCCGTTGTCTGGCGAGCCGTCACAGTCATGGTCGACCGCGTCGCACACCTCGTCGGCCCCGGGGTTGATCGACGGATCGCCGTCGTTGCAGTCGACGCCCACTTCGTACCCGTCGCCATCCAGGTCCGTTGAGGGCGAGAAGACCGGGAAGGCACCGATGTCCGAGTCGGTGCCGTCCCCGTCCTGGTAGGCCGGGTCGCCGTTGTTGATGAGCGGACTACCAGGGAGTGGCTCGAGCCCGGGGTAGTCGCAGGCGTCGGCGACG
>JAFDJI010000099.1 GCA_019307545.1 Deltaproteobacteria bacterium
GCGAGCTATCAGCCGTCAGCCATCAGCCATCAGCCAGGATGCTCACGGTGAACTGCACCTACGCGTAGTCGAGATCAAGAAGATGTTGACGGCATTCCACAGGACGCTCGCTGGCTGAATGCTGACGGCTGATAGCTGACTGCTTAACTATCGAATCGCCCAAACCGAACGGCATTGAGCCTACAGCCGACCCTGCTCTCGCAGCCAGGCTTCGGAGCGGCGCATGCCCTCGTCCGGGTCCACCTCGGGGGTCCAACGCAGCACCCGGCCCGCTTTGTCGGTGGGGAACACCAGCTTGCGAGATAGGAACGCGAGGCGGCTGCGGCTGAGGGGCAGGCCCAGGGGCAGCTTCTCTGCCAGCAGCGCGAGGGGCTTCGCCACCAGGCCGGGCAGACGGCGCGGTTTCCGGCCGCACATGGCGCCGAAGTAGCCGAACCACTGCTCCCAGGGCACGGGCTCGTCCACCAACTGGAACACCTCGCCGGCGGCGGCGGGGACGGTCGCGGCGAGCAGGAGGGCATCCACCAGGTTGTCGATGTACACCGGGAAGGCGTTGCCGGAGCTGTCGCCGAGGAGGACAGGGGTGCCACCCTGCACCAGCTTCAGCATCCCGACGGTCCAGGCTCTGGAGCGGGGCCCGTACACCATGCCGGGCCGCACCACGACCAGCTCGACACCGGCCTCCTCGGCCGCGGCACGCACCCGCTGCTCACCCAGCGCCTTGGAGCGCTCGTAGGTGGCGGATTGTGCGATGTCGATGGGGGTGTCCTCGGTGACGCGGTCCACGGCGGGCAGACCGTAGACTCCGGCGGTGCTCACGTGCACGACCCTGGCGACCCCAGCCTCGGCGGCGGCGCGCACCAGGGCGGCCGGCGCTTCGACGTTCGCCTTGCGCGCCGCATCTTCGTCGTCTCGCCCGGTCCAGGCTGCCACTGCGAAGATGACCTGCTGATTCTCCAGCAGCGTGCCCCAGGTAGATGGGTCGGTGATGTCGAGGGAAGCAAGGCGAACGCCAAGTGCCTCCAGCCAAGCTGCACGGTCCAGGCGGCGTCCGGTACCCGTCACCTCGGCGCCAAGACCCGCGAGACGCTGGGCCAGCGTCCCCCCGACGAAGCCAGTGGCCCCGGTGACCAGCACCCGCTTTCCCGCCAGTTCCATCCCAGTGCCGTCAGCCACCCAACGCCTCGCGCACCCAGGCCCGGGTGGTCTCCTCATCGGCGAGCTTCGGCAGGAACTCCTCGACCACCTTCAGCTCGGCACGCTCCGCTGCGGCCATCTCGTCGCGCGCCCGCATCGCGTCCTTGATCTGGTCCGAAACGATGTCCACGATCGGCATGGGAAGCCTCCTAGCCCAATTCCATCCTCGCCAGCTCTATCGCCGCGGTGATGCCCACCTGGATCATGCGCTCCTCTACAGCGCGGGCCAGATCCGCGGGGGCGAACCCCTCCTCGGTCCCCACGATGGCGTACACCGCGCCCGCCTTCACTGCCGCGGCGCTGGCCGAGCACTCGGCGAGCGGGGTGATGTTCGCGCTGTGAACGGCGGCAAGCATGAACAGGTGGGAGCTCTCCATCTCGGTGGCCAGCACTCCGAGCCCGCGGAGCATGGCCATGTACGAGGCGTTCTGCTCGAAGAGCGGGCCATCGGGGAACTCCCGGCCGTACATCGAGTCCTTCGTATGGACCACCCCGAGAAAGGTGTGGGCGGCCTCACCGCGGCGGCGGGCGGCGGCCGCCAAAGCCGCAATCCAGTCGGGGTGGGCCACCGCGGGCACATCGCGGGGCGCAAGGGCGTCCGACGTGCCCTCGTCCCGCACTGCGGCCGTCGCGACCACCAGATCGCCCAGGTGTACGTGGTCCGGCTGCAGCGAACCCGCCGTCCCCACCCGGAGCAACCTCCGTGCGCCGATCCGGAGCAGCTCGGTCACGACGATCCCGATGCTCGGGCATCCCATCCCGGTGCCCACGGTCGCCACGTCGACCTCGAGGTCTCCATCCTGGAGGGTCCCGAGGTACACGTCGTGCCGGCGCGTGTTCTCACGGACCACGAGGTCGGAGAAGTGGTCGGCGATCCGGCGCGCGCGGGCTGGTGAGCCGGGGAGCAAGAAGAACCGCCCGCGGTCGCCGTTCCCAGCGACGTCCTCGGGACCGATCTGTAGGTGATGCGCCATGTTTTCGCTCATCTGTCTTCCCTCACGATGCCGCCGACCTTCCGAAGCGTGTCCAGGCGCTCCCGGCACACTTCTGCCAGCGCCTCTGGGGTCCCGAGGTCCTCCCGGGCCAACAGCTTGTTCCACCGCGCGTGCTGGTCCTCCAGGAATGCGTCGTCCAGCCCGTGCCACTGCGCGCGTTTCGCCTCGAACCACCGGTGGTGCGGAGGCCATCGCTCCTCGATCGCCTCCCCAAGGGTGAATCCGCCCTCCGAGAGCTTCGCCACCTTGGTCCAGTACTCGATCACGTCGCCAAGATAGGTGGGGATGTCGAACGCGCGGGAACCGGCATCGTAGATGGCGCACCGCTCCAGGAAGTACGGCACCGACTGGTACATGGATCGTTCCAACTCGGGCGCCAGCAAGGCGTCCTTGCGGATGAGGTCGGTTCCCGGGATGCCAATGCGCAATTCGGTCTTGCTGTCCACCAGCCGGAACTTCCCTTCCAGGTACACCAGGATGGTCTTCTGGTAGCCAGGGAAACGCTCCCGCGCCTCGGCGTCGACCTCCTCCAGGACCTTCTCGGCCTTGTGGCAACCGATGGTGAAGAACACCAGGGCGCGGATGGAGGAGCCCAGGTCAGAGATGTGCTCCAGGATGACCTTGAGGCCGTTCTCCATGGTGACCCCGGTGGCCACCACGTCCCCCATCACCAGCACCGCGTCGCTGGGGATCTCCAGCTTGCGGTACATGTCTTCCTTCACGTACCAGCGGCCATCCTCGCGGTAGCGCTGGGAGCTCATGAAGGCGGAGGAGTGCCGGTTGAAGCCGTAGGCCGTCTGGAGTGCCCGCCGGATCTCGAAGTTCAGCCCCCCCCGAAGGAAGTTCACCACGCACACCCGGTCCTCTGGGTGCTCCTCGATGAGACGGCGGAACGGTGCGGTCCCGAACGCCGCGGCCATCGCGTCCTGGAGCTTGAGGTTGAACTCCACCCCCAACACCTCGGGACGGTTGCAGATGTCCCGACTCGGAGGCGTGGAGACCACGTACCGGACAATCCGCCCCTCCCAGTCACCGCGCACGGCGTACCAGGAGGCCGAGGGGACCTGGGTGAGCCGCTCGAGGAACTGCATGGACGCCTCCGTGGACGCGCTAGATACTCTGCCGAGCGGCGCATGGCACGGACTACGGGCAATGCCGATCGGTTAGGCGCTGGGCGGCGAGCTTCCAGCCGCCAGCCATCAGCCATCAGCCAGGTAGGAGGGGGGGGATGGCTGAACGCTGACGGCTGATGGCTGACCGCTCGGTGACTACCGGTCGCGCTTCTTCCGCTTGAACAGCCTGAACTTGCGCTTCTTCTCGGTGTCCTCGTCGAGTACGGCCTCCTCGTCGGTGATGACCTCTTCGACGGTAGGAGCCGATGTAGCCGCCGCCACCCTCTCGGGTGGGGGCGATGGCGTGGCTTCCCCCACAACCTCGGGTGGCGGCGACGGTGGCACCGGCTGCCAGCGCCGCTTGGGATGTGCGGGCACGGCTACAACGTCCACTGGCTCGGCTTGGCCCATGGCAGGCTCGGCGATAGCAGGTTTGGCTTGCCCGACGGCAGGCTCGGATTGCCCGATGGCAGGCTGAGCGTGCGCTACGTCGATCTCATCCTCGTCGGAATCCTCGCCTTCGGAGTCCGGCTTCTCCACGGCGGCCAAGGTCCCGGGATCCCCGATCGGCTGGATATTGACCGGCAACACCGGTGTTTGCATCGTGGGCTCGACCACCACCGGCATCGGCGAGACCGGCGGCCGGCCGACGGGTGCGATGGACAGCGTGAACGCGGTGATGACCGCACCCGCGAAATACCCGAAGGCGCCACCGATGGAAAGGAGCATGAGCGAGCGCAGACACCCCATGGCGTCGGGCTTGGGATGGGGGGCCGGGTACGGCACGTCCAACGGGGAAACGTAGTCGGTGTGCGCTGGAGTAAAACGCTCGATAGGCGAAGGGACTCGAGCGGCCAGGGTTGCGGACACCTCGGCCTTGGACCTCACGGACGCCCGGCGAAGGGGTGGCGCGGACGCTGGGCCCTCGGTCTCCCAGGGCACCAGCGTCTGCTGGGGGACCTGGGGTGATATCCTCTTGGGCGCTGCCGCGTAGGGGGGGGGAGAGTCCACTCGATGCGGCTCGGCTACGCGCGCCCTTGCGGGCATGGGCGTGGGACGCACCACCAAGCCCTGCGAGTCCAACAGGCTTCTTCGTTTTCTACCAGAAGAGGTTTCCGAACCCACGCTGCCCCATGGTCACGACGAGAGTGTGCCATGGAGGTGACCCGACCGACCAGCACTATGGTGGAGGACTGTTCTCTTCCCCGGGGGTGGCGATGATCTCGGAGCGGAACTCCGGGTTCACGTTGATACCGCCCTGGCCGTAGGTGCAGGCGTGCCAGTTGGCCGGGTCGGTGCCATCTCGCGGCGTCGGGTTTCGCTCCATCGACCGCACCAACGAGCCACTGGGGCCTCCATAGAAGGCTGGCCCGCCATCCCCCGCCCGATCCGCTACGTTGGCTCGCGGATCCTGGAGCGCCAGACCGAGCGAGCCGTCCTTGAGGTACAGGCGGGACTGGCGGTTGTCGTTGAAGGGGTTCGTCACCAGGTCGCCACCCGTGTAGGCAGACAGCTCGTCCTGGGGCACGCCGTCCTGGTAGACCTCCATGGTGTGGTCGAGGATGAGAAAGGTGTCGTTGGGTGCGACCACCGAACCGGGCGGCAAGCCCACTACGAAGTCCCGTTCGCTGACCACCTGCCACATGGACAGGTCGAGCTCGTTGTCGGTGAGGTTGCGCAGCTCGATGAACTCGTCCACCCCATCCGGGTCCGCATCGTTCACCCCGTACCACATCACCTCGTTGATTATGAGCTCACCGGGCTCCAGGTCCTCGCCCACGAAGCTGTTTCCGATGTGGCGGCCAGTGTCCCAAAGCCGCTCGAAGTAAGCCTGATATTCCGCCGCGATGCGCTTCCCGCTCGGACCGTCGGGGCCGGCGTCCGGGTCGCCCCGAAGGACGAGCAGGAACTCGTCGTTGGACACCGTGGCAGAGGACGACCAGTTGAAGGAGCCGGTGATCACCACCGGGTTCTCCCCTTCGGCATCGATCACCATGGTCTTGCTGTGCAGGCGTCCGCCGCCCGCCTGGTAGTCGCCGGGCTGCAGGGAGTTGTCGTCGCCGTCCAGGCGCATCGGGATCCCAGCCGCCAACAGGCGATAGGACTCGTGGTACTGGGCGTTGCTGTGGAGTTGGGACTGGTCGACGACCCCGGCCACGGTATGCCTTTCATCGATCGGGGCGTCCGGATCGATCCCGTTGGCCTCGTTCCAGGCTTCGAACTGGGCCTGCTTGAGAATGAAGGCGCTGCCGACCTGGTCCTTGGTGAAGGCGAAGATGGTGAACCGCAGGCTTTCCTGGGCCCCGTACACGTACTCCTGGATCCGCCCCATCGCGTCCTCGTTCGGAGAGAACCACACCTCCACGATGGTGTCGCCCACCCGGTACACCCGGCCGTTGTCGATCTCCTCCTTGGTGTGGCCGTACCGGCCGTTCCACATCTGCTCGAACTCCGCGCCGAAGTCCGCCACGACCGCTGGAGAGTCGATGACCACGAAGTTGTTGGAGTTGTGGCGCAGGTCGGTGTCGGTGATGTTCGCGGTGCCGCAGTACAGGAACCGCCCGTCGATGAGGAAGAACTTGTCGTGCATGATGTGGGGCCGGTTCCCGGTGACCATCGGGATCTGGCGCGCGTCGAGTTGGTGGTAGCCGCTGTTGTACAAGTGCCCGGCGTCCCCCACCATCCGGACCTTCACCCCGCGGTCCCAGGCCTCGATCACCGCGTCGATCACCTCTTGGCGGTTGAACCCCATCACCGCCATGTCGAGGGTGGCGTTCGACTGCTCGATGAGGTCGATCAGGACGTCCACGGCGTCCGGTTCCCACATGTTGTCGTGCCGGGTTCCGGGCTCGTTGAAGTACACGTCGATCCGGCCGCCACGGGTCAGGTCGAGTTGCTCCTGGGTCGGCGCCGGGTTGCAGCCCAGGAGGCCCATCAGCAAGGCGATCATGGACATGTCAGCCCTCCCGTGGAAAGGCCAAGGTGGTCTTCCCACACCTGCTGTAGGTCCTCCATCGCGCCGGATGGCGCGTCGTAGTCGTTGAGGACGAACAGGTTGCCGTCGATCAACTGGTCGTTGATCACTTCGCTCGAGCGGTACAGCCGCGCAGCCGCGTACAGGTCGTGGGAAAGGAGGAAGGCCCTGGAGGTGTACCGGTTTCCGTCCCGGGCCCGCACATAGTCGATGAGGACCAGGGTGGGGACCTCCCCCGGGTCGCAGATGCGGTGCTTGGAGACGTTGGGGGTTTCGGTTCGGAGCACCTCGGAGATGGCGTACGCGCTGGACCCGTGGTTGGGACCCACCACCACCTCCACGTCGAAGTCGTACTCCGCCTTGTCCTGCAGCGCGGCCGCGAGCCCGTCGTTGGCGAAGTCGTCGGTGAGCACCCACACCGAGGCGCGGGCGCTGTAGATCGCGTCGATGATCCGCTTGGTGAGACGCTCCTGCGGGCCCAGCCACATCTCCATCAACTGGTCGGTCTGGGTGGAGTAGGCCCAGCGGAAGTCGGCAATGGACTTGGCGGCGCTGGAGTAGGAGGTGAGGGCGACCGCGTCCGAACCGCCGAACACCTGGTTGTGCTCGATCCACAGGTCGATCATCAGATCCTCGCCCTGCAGGTCCAGCACCAGTCGGGTGCCCTCATCGAGGGTGCCAGCCGTGGTGGCGTTCACCGCGCGGACACCGTCGGCGATGGCGAAGGCATGGCTCATGATCGCCTGGTCGCTGGTCCACTCCACGTCGCGGAGGATGTTGAAGTCGAAGTAGGTGATGGAATCATCCGCGAGGGTGAGGGGCACGCCAGCGTCCAGCAGCGCGACCACGCCGGCATCGGCGCTGCGATCGATGTCGGTCACCACCCGCACCGCGACGTCACGGTCCCAGGCATCGATGATCGCGTCGGAGAGCGCCTCGTCCTCGATGGCGGGCAGCGCGATGTCCAGGGTCTCCTCTGCGGAGTCGAACAGGTCGATGAAAGTCGCGTGGGCGGTCTCGGCGTCCTCCGGGGCGTGCACGCGTACCTGGGAAAAGGTGTCCATGTCCGGAGGGGCGTTGCAGCCAACCAACGCGAGCAGGAGCAGTGGTCTCATTCGAACCCTCCCGAGGCATAGGCGCCGGAGTAGTCCGGGGAGTTGGCGCGCCCCGGCGACGCCAGGGTGCGGGCGCGACAGTCCTCCGCGATCCGGTCGTTGTTGGGCACGTCGATGTCGGTGTTGTCGGTGTAGTGGTGCCACATGTTCGGTGACGATCCGGACTCGCCGAACATCAGGTTGATGCGCTCCATCGAGCGGGAGACCACCAGGTCGTACCCCCCGGCGTAGGGGGGCATGCTCCGGCTTCCAGCGCGCTCGACGAGTCGCTCGTCGGCGTCCTTCAGCACCAGCCGGAACCCATCCCCGGTGGTGGGGAACTCGAGACCCTCCATGATCCCATCGGGCTCGGGGAAGCACCCGCTCGTCTTGGCGGCAAAGAAGACCTCCTGCCCCACCTGCAGCACCCCCGACGGCTCCACGTCGTCAGTGGGGTCGGGGTCATGGGGGGCCGGGAGGCGCCAGGTCTTGTACACCGGACCTTCCATGATCAGGAACCAGTCGACCACCTTCACCGGGAGGTAGCCCTCGTTCCTCAGCTCGATGAAGACATCGTCCGGATCCCATTGCCAGGCTTCGCCGTCGCGACGGACCGTGCCCGACCACAGGATCTCACTGATGATGATGTTCCCGCGTTCGGCAGAGGTGGGCCCGTCGTCCAGGATGTCCCGGTAGCCGACCTGCTCGTCGGGAAACCCGGGATCGGGGTTGCAGGCGCATAGCGCCAGGAGGGGTAGCAGCCAGCGCATCAGAACCTCACCCAGCAGGACCCGTTGGCCGCCCAGGCCATCTGCGGGTCATCGCTGCCGAGCGCGTCGCCGGCTATTCGGCCGACCTCGATCTCGTAGAACTCACCCGGGAGGAACACCGCGCCGTTCACCCGGCAACTCAGGAGATCCGACACCTCGCCGACCACGTCCAGATCGATCTCGTGGCCGAGCACCTTGCCTGCCCGCCGTTCCGCGGCGAACTCCTCCCGTGAGTACCCGTACGGCGGATCGATGGTGTCGAGGTCGTTGAAGTTCAGGTAGGTGATGCCCGTGTCCTGCAGGAACCAGTACCCGGCCTTCACCGAACCAATCCCCTCCAGAGCCCATCCGAAGTTGGCGTTGATGGTGCGGGTCCCCGACTTGCGGTTGATCTCGTGGGGGCTGGTGTTGATGCCGTACAGCCCCACGTACGAGGTCGGGTGCCATCCCATGAACCGGTTCGCCAGCGTCCCGCCGACCTGGGAGGCCTTCATCCCCACGTAGCCGTGGGAGTACTGCATCCCGTTCTCTCCATAGGCGGGGCCAAAGGCCTCGAAGTAGGACACCTGGCCGCGGGGGCCGGACTCCTCGCCTGGGAGGTCGACGCCGGCGTACCAGGACATCCCGTTGGTGTCCACGTCACCGGCCACCAGCTCCTTGCGGTCGATGCCGCTCGAGAGGTCGAAGCTGGCCCAGGGGACCACCACCCCAGCGTCGTAGCTGGCGCGGAGGCCGGCATTGAGCACCCAGTCGTTGTCGGAGAAGTTCCCCAGGGTGCCGTTGTAGGTGATGTCGGAGCCGGTCCCGACCGCCCCGATGTCGGTGTAGAAGCTGTAGGCGCGGGCGTCGAGGTTCTCCAGCAGCCCGTCCAGGACCAGGACCAGCCCGTGACGGCGGGTCAGGGTGTCGCCGCGGAACCCGAACAAGGGCTGGGGTGCCTGGCCGATGAAGCTCACGAAATCGGCGTGGTCGTTGGCGCTGGACATGCTGGGCACCTCGATGGGGAGGAACACCACCGTGCCCAGGTCACCGATGGGCTGATCGATGCGGACCCCATCCACCACGTCAAGGAGCACGAACTCCCGGCCGGGAATGCCACCGATTTCGAAAAACTGGCGCCCAAACGTGAACTTGGTGGGGTTCGCGTTGTGGGTGGAGACTTCGAGGTGGGCGGCGTTGAAGTACAGCCACCCGCCAAAGCCGGAGACACCCCCCATCTGGTCGGCACCCCACAGACCGCGATGACTCGCCCCGAACACGAGCCGGGTCCAATCGTCAATGTTGTAGCCCACCTGGACCGAGAGCCCGGTGAACGCAAAGGACGCCCGGTCGTCGCTGTCGAGGATGGCCTGGTCCGACGTCTCGTCCAACTCGCGGAGGTCGAGGTTGTTG
>JAFDJI010000100.1 GCA_019307545.1 Deltaproteobacteria bacterium
ACGAGGACATCGACGGGTTGCTGGATCGGGTCAGCACCGAGTTGGGCCGCGATCCGTGGGCACATCGCTTCGGGGGCGCCCTGCGTCAGGTGGTTCCAGTGTTTTGGAAGGACGAATGGTGGCTGCGCGATCATCACGGGCGCGCGCTCGCGTTCCGGTCGGACCACCCCTGGAGTCTCCTGGCCCTCTCGGGTGGCCATCCGGTGGACGTGGCTGTGGAGTGGGATCACCGGTTTCTCAGCCCGCTGGCGGTCGTCGCTGACGGCGTCTACCAGGTGTTGCGCTGATGGACCCGCTGGCCCGCGCGGCCCTGGTGGGCACCAGCCGACATCCAGATGTGCGGACACCCGGACTGGAGGCGCTGTCGGAAGGACTGGAGGGCCGCTCCCCGGAGCGCCGCCTGTTGTTGGCGGCGGGTGCACGCGCGGTGGCGCGGGCCGCGGGGAGGACGGCCAGCGACGTGGGACGCGGCCCGGAACCGGCGGCCCCGGAGACTGGTCCGGCCTGCTCTCCCGGCGCGGCGCGACTCCTGCGCCGTCTCCTGATGGGGCGCCACGCCGAGTTGCTGCCGGAGGCCCTGTCCCGGCTCGCGGCCGCCGGGATGCTTGTGCCCCACGCCCTGCTGCCCCTGGCCCTGGCCTCCGATCCGCAGTTTCGCGATGCCGTGGACCGCGTCCTCGGGGTGCGCGGCGTATGGCTTGCCGGGCAGAGCCCCTCCTGGGGGTGGGTGATGGCGCCCACCGATGCCGAGCCGCCCCCCGACGAGGCGACCCTGGAGGAGGAGTTGGGCCACGGTGCCCAGCGGATCCGCCTCGCGGCTGTGCGCCAGCTCGCTTGCATGCGGGACTCGCGCCTGGCACGGCAGATGGCCAGACGCGCTTCCTCCCTGCTCACCTCCCGGATGGAGGTGCGGCTGCCTGCCGAGTTGGACGCCGCCTGGCGGCGGGACCTCGGCGCCGGTCGCCCTCAGGAGGGAATGGGCCAGAAGGCGGGGTGGTTGCTGCGCAGCGTGGCGCTCGTGCCCCCATCCCACTGGGAGGATCGGTTCGGCCGACACCCGTGGCGGCTGGTAGAGGACATCGCACCCGACGAGGTGGTCCTGGCGGAGGCCCTCACCCGCGCGACCCTCCTCCACGACACGCGGAGCTGGGCGGGCCCCCTGTGGGACTGGTGGCAGTCCCGGGTGCGGGAGCGTCGCGGCCAGAGCGGGGTGGTGGACGACCTTTGCGCGGCCCTGCTGGACCGAATGCCGCAGGAGGAAGCCGAAGGACGGGTCGCCTCGCTGCTCGAGGGTGCGGGTGATGCTGCCCTGGAGGCAATGCTCGAAGCCCTACGCACCCCCTGGTCGGCTGATTTCTCTCACCAGTACCTGGTCGCGCTCCACCAACACGTGGCGGCCCTGGGGGCCGAAGCCACCGGCTCCTCCTTGCCCTGGCTGCGCTCCGTGACGATCGCCGCGCGGGCTCTCTCGCCCTCGGTTCTGGACGAGGCGGTCGCACCGCTTCCACTGGCACGCGCCCGGAGCTGGCGTATCCGGCAGTGGCGCGCCCGGCTGGATGCCTTTGCGGAGACGACCCGGGTGCGTCAGCATCTCGTCGAGGAGATCCCCCTGTGACCGAGGAGCCCCAGGACATCCTCCGCCAACACGCGGAGCTGCAGTATGCCGAGGAGCTGAGCGCCCTGGCCGAGGCCGACGACCGCCCCCGTCCGCCCAACTGGCGTCTTTCGCCCTGGGCGGTCCGCACCTACCTCCTGGGCGGGACCCTGCCGAACGGGTCTGTCGTGACCCCGAAGTACATCGGCAACGCCCGGCTGATCGAGATCGCCATCGCCACCGTCGCCACGGACCGCGCGCTGCTGCTACAGGGTGTTCCCGGGACCGGGAAATCCTGGGTCTCCGAGCACCTCGCCGCCGCGATCAGCGGGGACTCGACCCTCATGGTGCAGGGAACGGCCGGGACGGACGAGGGCGCGATCCGCTACGGCTGGAACTACGCTCGCCTGCTGGCCGAGGGACCCTCACAGGCGGCCCTGGTGGAGAGCCCGGTGATGGTGGCCATGCGCACCGGCCGCATCGCCAGGATCGAGGAGCTGACCCGGATCCCGAGCGAGGTCCAGGACGCGCTGATCACCGTGCTCTCGGAGAAGACGCTGCCAGTGCCGGAGCTCGGCTCCGAGGTGCAGGCGGTTCGGGGGTTCAACGTCATCGCCACCGCGAACGACCGCGATCGGGGCGTGAACGACCTCTCGAGTGCGCTCATTCGTCGCTTCAACACCGTGGTCCTGCCCACTCCGGCCACCCTGGAGGAGGAGGTCACCATCGTCCGGAAGCGGGTGATCGAGATTGGCCGCGCACTGCAGCTTCCGTCCGAGGTCCCGGCCTTGGACGCGGTGCGCCGGGTGGTCACCATCTTTCGGGAGCTTCGCAGCGGGGTCACCGAAGACGGCCAGACCAGGCTGAAGAGCCCGAGCGGGACGCTGTCCACCGCGGAGGCCATCTCCGTGCTCACCCACGGGTTGGCGATGGCCGCCCACTATGGGGACGGAGAGATCAGTGCCGATGACCTGGCGGCCTCCCTCGCGGGAACGGTGGTGAAGGACCCGGTGCAGGATGCCCTGGTGTGGCAGGAATACGTGCGCACGGTGGTGAAGGGGCGCGACGGCTGGGAGGACCTGTACCGAGCAGTGTCGACCGTGCACGCCTGACGCCGATGCCCACCCACCACCTCTTCCCCGTCCGCCACCATGGCCCAGGCAGCGCCCGCGCCCTGGTCGACGCGCTCGATCGGCTGCAACCCGACGTGGTGCTGGTGGAAGGACCGCCGGAAGCAGACGGTCTCGTGTCCCTGGTCGCGGACACCCGTCTCGTGCCGCCGGTCGCGCTGCTGGTGTATGCGAAGGGCGATCCGACGCTCGCCGCGCGGTATCCCTTCGCCACCTTCTCCCCGGAGTGGCAGGCGCTGCGCTGGGCAGTGGGCCACGACGTACCACTGCGGTTCATGGACCTGCCGGTCGCCTTCCGCTTTCGCGACGAGAGTGGACCACCGCTTCGGGTCGGCGCGGAGGAGGGGAACCCGCTCCACCTCCTGGCCCGGGCGGCCGGGTACGGCGACCCCGACCAGTGGTGGGAGCACGAGGTGGAGCTTCGGCGCGACGGCAGTGAGCTGTTCGAGGCGATGATGGAGGTGATGACCGCGCTCCGGGCGACCGAAGCGGGCCGGTTCGGCATTCGGGTGGCGCTCCCGGTGGACGGCCCCCCCGCCCCGGCGGACCTGTGGCTGGCCCGCCGGGAGGCGCACATGCGCAAGGTCATTCGCAACACGCTCCGTGCGTACCAGCGAGCTGCCGTGGTGTGTGGGGCCTGGCACGCTCCGGCCCTGCTGGAGCTGCGAGGTGTAGGCGCGGACCAGCAGCTTCTGAAGGGGCTCCGGAGAGCGCCCGTACGGGCCACCTGGATCCCGTGGACCCATTCCCGTCTCTCCCGCAGCAGTGGGTATGGCGCCGGCATCACCTGCCCGGGGTGGTACGTGGAGGTGTGGAGGGGGACCGACGGTCTCGCCTCGCGCTGGCTCTCCCGGGTCGCCCAGCTCCTGCGGGAAGAGGGGATCGGCGCGGCCACGGCCGACGTCATCTCCGCGGTCCGGCTCGCGGAGGCGCTGGCATCGCTTCGGGACCTGCCACGTCCGGGTCTCGCGGAACTGCGGGAGGCTGCTGGATCGGTGCTGGGCGCCGGGGCGCCGGCAATGCTGGAGCTCGTTCGTGAACGCCTGGAGGTGGGCGGGGTCATCGGTACGGTGCCGGACGATGCCCCCGCCGTCCCCCTCCAGCAGGACGTGCGTGCCAAGCAGCGGAGGCTGCGGTTGAAACCGTCTCCGGAGGTGCGGGAGCTGGACCTCGACCTCCGGAAGGACTCCCAGCGGGCACGCAGCCGGCTCCTGCACCAGCTCTCGGCGATCGACGTGCCCTGGGGACGGCCGCGCCGTCACCCTGGAGAGGATCTCGGCACCTTTCACGAGCGCTGGACCCTGCTGTGGGACCCCGAGCTCGAGGTTCGCCTCGTGGAGGCCAGCGTGTGGGGGAACACCACCGAAGAGGCGGCCGCCGCCGCCCTGGGAAGCCGCGCCGAGCAAACCGCGCATCTCCCAGAGCTCACCCGGCTTCTCGACCAGGCGCTGCTCGCGGACCTCCCCCCCGTGGTGTCCGTCATCCTCGCCCTGGTCGCGAGGCAGGCGGCGGTGTCCGCGGACATCGCCCACCTGTTGGAAGCGCTACCTCCCCTGGCGCGTGTGGCCCGCTACGGAGATGTCCGCCAGACGCCGGTGGAGCAGCTCCGAACAGTGATCGACGGGCTGTTCGAGCGGGTTGTCGTGGGGCTGCCAGCCGCCTGTCGGTCTCTGGCCGACGACGCGGCGACCGCCATGGCGAAGCGCGTGACCGCGGTGGACGAGGCCCTCGGCCTGCTCGACCGCGCCGACCTTATCGACACCTGGCACCCGCTGCTTCACCGAGTCGTGGACACCGACGATCTCCCAGGCATCCTTCGCGGCCGTGCCTGCCGGATCCTGGTGGAACGGGGCTGGATGGAGCATGACGCGCTCGTGACCCATGCCCGGCTCGCCCTTTCGAGGGCCGTACCCCCCGCGCATGCCGCGGCCTGGTTGGAGGGTTTGGTCTCGGGCAGCGGGTTGCTCCTCCTCCACCTCCACGGGCTCTGGGACGCCCTCGATCACTGGCTCGTTGGGTTGGACGAGGCCGCCTTCATCGCGTCGTTGCCAATCCTGCGCCGGGCATTCTCGGAGTTCGGGCCGGGGGAACGACGCGCCATGGGGCAGAGGGTGAGGGGGCTCACCGCCGAGACCCCCGGGCAGGGCGGCGCACCCGTGGTCGACCCGGAGCGCGCTGCTCGAGTGCTGCCGGTACTGCGGCAAATCCTGGTTGCGTCCAGGTTCCCCCCCGACCCCTGATAGGCTGTCCGGAGCATGGCACTCTGGTTGGATCAGGTTCTCGGGCGAGGGAAACCGGACGGGAGCGAGGGCGACAAGATGGCGTCCGCTTCCGTGTGGGATGCGGTGTCCGACTGGATGATGCGGGTGACCGCCGAGGGCATCCTCCTCGGCAGCAACAACCCGCGAGGGACCCCGTTCCCCCACGTGACCGCTGCGAACCTGGGCAAGCCCGCCTCACGGCTCTTTCCCACCCGAGCCGCCGAGGTGTTGGAGGAGCTGATCCCGCGCACCCTCGAGACCCAGAAAGCGAGCACCTTCGAGTACGGGTTCGGAAAGCACCACTACGCCGAGGTACGCCTGTTCCCGGTCGGACACCGGGAGTTGGTGGTCATCGCGCGGGATCTCACCGGGAGGAAGTCCACCGAGGCTACCCTGCGACGCGGCCGCGAGCGATACGCCCTCGCGGTGCAGGGCGCCAACGATGGCCTGTGGGACTGGCAGCTCGAATCCGACACCGTCTACTACTCGCTGCAGTGGAAGTCGCTCGTGGGGCTGGACCACCAGGACAAGATCCCGGCCACCCCACAAACCTGGCTCTCCCGCATCCACCCCGAGGACCTGGAGCAGGTCCGTACCGACCTGAAACGTCACCTGGACGGCGATACCCCGCGGTTCGAGAACGAGCACCGCCTGCGCTGCGGGAGCGGGGAGTGGATCTGGGTTCTGGTTCGCGGGATGGCGGTGCGCAACGCGCGCGGCGAGCCGACCCGCATCGCCGGTTCTCTCACCGACCTGACCCACCGTCGGGTCGTGGCCGCGGCGGAGGACAAGAGCCGCCTGCTCGAGTACGCGACCCGGGCCGTGGGTATCGGCATTGCCATCCTGATGCCCGATGGGCGCCTGACGCAGGTGAGCCCCACCCTCGGGGAGATGGTCTCCGACTGGCCCGACCCTTCCACCTGGTGGGACGCCGTCAAGAAGGTCACCCAGCTTCCCCGCGGGATGCGGTGTCCGATCTGCCGGAGGCGCCAGCACGTAGGCGCCATGCTGGCCGAGGTGAGCACGCCCGAAGACGAGCCGCGGATGTTCGAGATCACCATCACCGGGCACGCGCACGAGGTGCACCGTACGGGGAGTGCACACGTCGTGCTGGTCGAGGATGTCACCGAGCAGAAACTCGCCGAGCGGAAGCTGAAGATCCTGAACGCCGAGCTGATCGTGGCCCGCGACCGGGCACTGGCCTCCAGCCGTGCCAAGAGCACCTTCCTGGCGAACATGAGCCACGAGCTCCGCACGCCGCTGAACGTCATCATCGGCTACAGCGAGATGCTCCTCGAGGAGCTGGAGGACGCCGATTCCGACGTCGGTGTGGAGGAACTGAACCGGATCAACGACGCCGGCTCCCAGCTGTTGGGGCTCATCGCCGGCGTCCTCGAGCTCTCCAAGATCGAGGCCGGGATGATGGAGATGGACGTCCGTACCTTCGAGGTGTCTGCGTTCGTGGAGGAGATGGCGTCCCTGGTGGAGGCCAACGTGAACTCGGCCAACAACATCTTCCACCGGGAGTGTGGGGAAGACTTGGGGGAGATGACCACTGACCAGGGGAAGATCCGCCAGGTCCTCCTCAACCTCCTCGGCAACGCGAACAAGTTCACGGATGGCGGGACCGTGCGGCTGGAGGTCGCGATGGAGGGACCGGACCAGCTTCGGTTCGTGGTCGCGGACACCGGGATCGGGATTCGGGAGGAGCTACGGGCCCGGCTGTTCGAGGAGTTCTTCCAGGGTGACCTCTCCGCCACCAAGCGCTACCAGGGCGCGGGGCTCGGTCTCGCGCTCACCTCGCGGTTCGTGGAGATGATGGGCGGCACGATCGACGTGGAGAGCGAGGTCGGCGTGGGTTCGACCTTCACGGTGCGGTTGCCGCGCGTGCTCAGCGGGCACCTGGCCCCAAGCGTGGCCTGAACGGGCCATGGCTGCAGACCGGGGCGACACCGGGGACGCTCGGGAGGAGCGGCTGCGGCGTTGGCGCCTGGTCTTGGGAGGGGCGGAGGCCGACGGCACCGAGCTCCAGCTGTCGGGAGAAGACCGGGGAATGGACCGAGCGCTCGGCGCGCTGTACGACCCGGACCGGGACGGTCGCCTGCACCCCAGCTCTCCCTACGTGGCGCGCTGGCTCGGAGATATCCGTCGCTATTTCCCGGGGTCGGTGGTGCAGGTGATGCAGCGGGACGCCATCGAACGTCTCGATCTCACCCGGTTGCTCCTCGACCCCGAGTTGTTGGAGGCGGTCGAGCCGGACGTACACCTGGTCGCGACCCTCCTCTCCCTCTCGGAGCTGATGCCGGACGAGACGCGTGCCACGGCGCGTCGGGTGGTACGTCGCGTCGTCGAGCAGCTCGAGCGTGAGCTACGACAGCCTTTCGTGCAGTCGGTGCGGGGAGCGGTGGACCGTGCGGCACGCCGGCGGCGTCCCCGCGGCGGCGACATCGATTGGGACCGGACCATTCGGGCGAACCTCCGGCACTGGCAGCCAGCGCACCAGACGCTCATCGTCGAGAAGCTGGTGGGCTTCGGCAGGAAACGATCGGCGCTGCGCGACGTGGTGCTGTGCGTGGACCAGAGCGGATCCATGGCGAGCTCCATCGTGTACGCGAGCGTCTTCGCCGCGGCGCTCGCGTCGATGACGGCCCTGCAGACCCGGCTGGTGGTGTTCGACACGGCGGTGGTTGACCTCTCGGAGGACCTACACGACCCGTTGGACCTGCTCTTCGGGGTGCAGCTCGGGGGGGGTACCGACATCGCCAAGGCGCTCGCCTACTGCGAGGGGTGGATTCAGCGTCCGGCGAGGACGGTGCTGGTCCTGCTCTCCGATCTGTTCGAAGGCAAAGCTCGCGAGGGGATGATTGCCAGGGCGGGGGCGTTGGTGGAGTTGGGGGTCACCCTGATCGGCCTGCTCGCACTCGACGACGAGGGCGCGCCCGCCTACGACACGCGCGCCGCACGCAGCCTCGCCGGAATGGGCATTCCGGTGTTCGCCTGCAGCCCGGACCAGTTCGCAGGGTTGATGGCAGCGGCCATCGAGGGACGAGACCTGGGACTGTGGATGGGGCGCGAGGGGATCGTGGGCGTCGGCCCATGAGGGATGCGGGTTGGCCCGTCAGCTCGCGTCGGTGCCGTCCTTGTCGCGCCGGCTGCGGGGTGGCGGGGGCGGAGTGGTCTGCAGTGCGCGCCTGATCTCTTCGGTGAGTTGGCTGGGGCGGTAGGGCTTCTGGAGGAACTGGGTGTTCCCGTGCAAGACGCGGTTGTTGCCGATGACGTCCCGGGCGTAGCCCGAGGTGTAGAGGACCCGCAGCTCGGGCAGGACCTCCAGCAACTGCTGCGCCAGCTCCACGCCGTTCCGTCCGGGGAGGACCACGTCGGTGAGGAGCAGATCGGGGTGCGCGCCTTCCTCGACCATCTCCAGGGCGGCCTCCGCGTTTGCCGCGGAGAGCACGCGGTATCCGGAGTGCTCCAGGATGAGGCGAGCGATGCGGAGGAGGTCGGGTTCGTCCTCCACCACCAGAACGGTCCCCTGGCCCTCGACGAGCTGGGGCATCTCGGGTTGCGTCGGTATGGCATCGGCCAACAGGTCGCTGCTGTGCGGGAAGTAGACCTGGAAGGTCGTGCCTTTGCCCGCCTCGCTGTGGACGTCCAGGAAGCCCCCGCTCTGGCTGACGATGCCGTACACCGTGGAGAGGCCGAGCCCTGTGCCCTCGGGTTTGGTGGTGAAGAAGGGCTCGAAGATCTGGATCTGCAGGTCATCGGTCATCCCGCTTCCGATGTCCACGACCTCCAGGACTACGTATTCGCCTGGTCCCGGGGCCTGGAGCGAGGTGGCCTGGTCGGGTTCGAGCGTGGTGTGGCGGATGCGAAGGGTGAGGGTGCCGCCGTCGGGCATGGCGTCTCGGGCGTTGAGCGCCAGGTTGAGCAGCACCTGCTGGAGCTGGCCCGGGTCGGCAACCACCACGGCAGGCTCATCTCCGGTGTGGATGACGATCCCGATCCGCTCGCCGAGCAGGGGTCGGAGCATGCTTCGCGTCCCCCGGATCACGTCCCGGAGGTCGAGGGTGCGGGGTTGGAGGACCTGCCGGCGGCTGAACGCCAGGAGCTGCCTCACCAGATCCGATGCACGCTCCGAGGCGTCCAGGATGCGGAGGGCGGAGTCCTTCACACCGCTGTCGGCGTCCACCTGGTTCGCCAGCCCCTCCGCGTAGCCCATGATCGCCGTGAGCACGTTGTTGAAGTCATGTGCGATCCCTCCCGCGAGCTGTCCGACCGCCTCCATCTTCTGGGACCGGAGAAGCTGCTGTTCGAGTCGGGTCCGCTCTTCGATGTCGGCCACCAGTCCGGTGTAGCCCACGATCTCCCCGGACGGATCGCGGATCGGGGAGGCGTAGATCTGCACGTGGATTGGGCTCCCGTCCATGCGATGGGATCGCATCTCCCGCCCCGCCACCGTCCCCCCGGCGGCCAGGTCCCGAATGAAGCCCCCGTACTGCTCCTGCTCCCCCTCCGGCACGGGCAACGACCTACCGATCATCTCCGCCGTGGCCAGGCCGGCCGTCGGGGGGCGTTGGCGGCGTCCCAAGAGATAGGCACCCACCCCGACGACCAGGGTGATCAGGCCCGCCGCGATGAGGTACAGGGGCGACACTCCGCTCCTTCTGGTCGGAGGCTCCACGACGCCTTGGCGGGCGCCCCGGTCATCAGGCCTCCGGGACACAGGACTATAGCCGATCGCGGACCAGGTAGACCGGCCGGTCGGAGAGGTGGACCTCCCACGCACCCCGTCGAGCGCGGACTTCACCGGTTTCGCCCGTCAACTCCCGGACCAGGGCAGTCCCGCGGCCCGGCACCCACACCACCTGCTCGGCCCCGGTGGTCCACAGCAGGGTGACTACCGTGTCGGCGCCCTCGGAGAACTCGTAGGCCCAGGTCTCGGCGTCCAGGCCGAGGGACACCGACCGATCCGCCACGGTCTGGTGCTCGCCTACGGTGTCCAGGAAGGTGTGCAGCGCGAGGGCGGCGCGCTTCGGCTCGGGATCGGGCTCCGAGAGTGGGTCGTCGTCGTAGCCGTAGAGCCCGAACATCTCCTCCTGGTCGGTGGGGTCGGTGCCGGAGTCCCGGAAGGTGTACCAGACATACAGGGGGTCGCCGGTGCCCAACGTCATCGCGGCGGAGCGCACCAGCCAGGCGGCCTGTTCCTCCTCGGTCACACCCGGGACCAGTGCCCCCGGTGCCGTGTGCCAGCCCATCTCGGTCACCCAGACCGGCAGCGACGCAGCCGCGTCGAAGTCCGCCATCACCTCTCGCATTGCGCAACTCGAGGAGAGCAGCGAGTCCTGTGCGTCGCTCCCCACCTCGGGCGCGGTGAACGGGTAGCGATAGGGGTGGGTGGACACCGCGTCCACGTCCAGGT
>JAFDJI010000101.1 GCA_019307545.1 Deltaproteobacteria bacterium
AGCGCCGCGACCCCGGCGGGAGTCTGGTCGGGCTCGGCCGCGGTCTAGACGTCCGGCAGCGCCGCGGCCGGCTCGGCAGGCGACGGGGCGTCGGCCTCGCCCGGAGGCGGCTCCGGCTCGGCCTCGGGCCGCTCCACGCCCGAGGTGCCCCCCGAGGAGGTGGGCACTTCCGGAGGCGAGGAGACGGGCTCCTCCGATGCGGGTGACGGGGCCTCCCCCGACGGGTAGCGCGGCTTGGCGCGTGCGGGCTGCGTGACCACCTTCCCCGGCTCGCTGGGGGTCGGGTGCTCACCGGAGGCGAACACCAACGCGCCGGCGATCCCGATCGCTCCGACCAGCCCGAGGCCGATCCACGCCAGCCCCGTGCGACGGGCCGGGGGCGTCGCCGGGGCGAGCGCTGCGGCGGACCGAAGGCCGGAGTCGACCTCCGGGACCTGGGAGGCGGCCGGGGCAATCGTGTCGAGGGAGGGGACCTGGGAGGCACCCGGGGCCATCGTGTCGAAGGCGGGCAGGTCTCCGAGGTCCTCGAAGGTGTTGAAGATCTGCGCGCCCTGCGTCCCGACGGCGTGCAACTCTTCCCCCTCCCGGAAGCTCCGCTCGAGCGCCTGCCGGGTCTCCTCCGGCTCCCCTCCGAGCTCCCGCGCCAGGCGCAGCGCTTCCTCGGGCCAGATCGGGCGGGACGGTGTTGGCGCGCCCTCCAGCCACGCCCCGCTCAGAGCCTCCACGCTGGGCCAGCGCGCCTCCCGGTCCAATACCAGCGAACCCTCGATGGCTCGCACCATGCGCTCCGGCGCATCGGGGACGAGGGAGCGCACGGGCGCGTACCGTCCGGCGGAGACGCGCTCGAAGATCTCGTAGATGCTCTCGCCCTCGAAGGGGCGGGAGCCGGTGAGCAGCTCGTAGAAGAGCGCCCCCAGGCTCCAGACGTCCGCGCGGTGGTCCACGTTCTTCGCGTCGAGTATCTGCTCGGGGGGCATGTAGGCCGGCGAGCCCATGGTGGCGCCGGTCCGGGTCTGGTTCCCGACGCCGTCGCCCTCCCCCCCTACCATCTTCACCAGTCCGAAATCGGCGACCTTGGGCACCAGCCCGGTGGGAGTGGGGTCGAGCATGACGTTGGCCGGCTTCAGGTCGCGGTGGATCAGGCCGAGGGCGTGCGCCGCACCCACCCCGTCCAACATGCCGCTGGCCACCGCGTCGAGCTGGGCGTGGGTGAAGGTCCAGTGGGGGAGGAAGGCTTCGAGGGACGGCCCCCGCACGTACTCCATCACCAGGCAGGGGGCGTCGCCGATCAGGAACAGGTCGGAGACCCGGACGATGTTCGGGTGCTGCAGGGTCGCCTGCACGCGCCCCTCCTGCATCAGGCGGCGCTGCACCGCGCGCTTGGTCATGGTGAGCACCTTGAGCGCGCACAAAGTGCCCAGGCGGTGGTGGCGCACCCGGTACACCTCGGCCATGCCGCCGCTACCGATGTGCCCCTCGACCACGTAGCGGCCGTCGATGTCGGTGCCGACCGCCAGCTGCATCAGCGCTCCCCGACGAGGAGGGCCCCCGCGCCGCAGCCCGCGGCGGCACCAAAGGCGAAGCCGCTGGAGACGGTCAGGGCGTTGGCGGCCCGCCGTTGCCCGAGCAGCTTCGACCCCGCGGTGTCGGGATCGGCGCCGGCCTCGAGCATGGCCGAGCGCTCCGCCCAGGCCAGGCCGTATGCGACCCCGCCGAGGACCGCGCCGGCGCCGGTGCACACCAGCAGGGCATTCCGGCGCCGCGGGATGGCGGGGTAGGCCGGCAGCGGCTCGTTCGGGCCGAGGTAGACGGTGGAGGTGGGCAACCCTGCGTTGTCCAGGACCTGGAACACGGTGGGCACGCCGACGGGGCGCTCCCGACCGTTCACGCCGTCGAAGGAGGTGCTCCCGCTCCGCGACTCGGGCACGCGCCGGGTCCGCACCGGCTCCGCTCCGTTCCAGGCCAGCGAGAGGTCGTGGTCGTTGGGCAGGAGCGGCCCGAAGTCCGCCTCGGGATCGAGGTGGCGCGCCGCGCGGGCCGCGGACAGCGCGCCGTGCTCGTCTCCCACCGCGAAGCGGCGCGCCGCCATGGTGCGGTGGATGCGGGCGGCCTGGGCGAGGCTCGTCACCTCGGCCGCGCAGGGCAGCAGCAGCCCGGCAAACGTGTTCACGTCGTCGCGGAACGCCTCCTCGTCCAGGTCCAGCAGGGCCTCCTCCGCCTCGTCGAGGGAGGCGTCGAGCGCGGCCGGCGGGACCCCCTCCGGGCAGTCCAGGGCGTAAGCGTTGGCCAGGAGGAGCAGGGTGATCATGCGTCCATCCTAGTAGCTCGCCGGATCGAGCGGATCGGTGCCGTTGCCGACCTCGGTGCCGTCGTCCACGCCGTCGCCGTCGGTGTCGGCGACGGCCGGGTTCGTCCCATGGTCCAGGTACTCCTCGGCCGCGCCGAGCAAGCCGTCCCCGTCGCAGTCGGTCACCTCGTCGCACAGCAGCAGGTCGTCGATGAACATCCCCTCGAACGCGTTCGAAGACTGGGCCTCCCAGGCGAACCGCGCGAGCGCGATTTCGCCGGTCCACTCGCTCAGGTCGGCCCCGATGAAATAGTAGGCGTCGCCCGTGCCGAGGGTGCCCCATGCCGGGCGCCCAAGTGCGTCGGTGGCGGTCTGGGCCTCGACCAGCGGAGGTGCGACAACCCAGTCGGAGCCGTCCCACACCTCCAGGTTCACGCCCGCATGGTTGCCGGTGTAGCCGAGCATCCAGAAGGTGAGGGTCGGGTAGACGGCCGGCGCGCCTCCCCCGTCGGTGAGGTCCAGCGGGGGCAGGTACAGCGCGCCGTGGCTGTAGTCGGGGTAGTGCTCGCCGAGGCGGGTGACCCAGGACCAGGCGTCGGTGTGTCCACTGCCGGCCCGGTCGTAGACCACACCGAACTCCCAGACGTCGTCCCCGGCGACCAGGTCGGTCGTGCCGTCGAGCCCGTCGTAGTGGCCGAGGGACCAGGGCGTGGCCCCCGGGTGGTCGGCCGGGTCCCGGGGATGGGTGGGGCCCTCGGGGTCGAGGCTGCCGTCGCCGTCGGTGTCCTCGCGGAAGGGGTCGGTTCCCTCCGCCTGGACCTCGTTCAGGATGCCGGTGATGCCGTCGGCGTCCGGATCGTCGCCCTCGGCGTCGACGCGCAGGTCGTCGACGTAGGCGCCGAAGGCGAAGGAGGTTCCGCTGGTGTACCAGTGCAGCCGCAGGATCTGCCGGGTGTTCGCCCAGTCCGACAGGTCGACGGCGACCAGGTCGTAGAGGACCCGTTCACCCTGGATGCTGTAGACCGGCTCGCCACCGTTCAGCACGCCGTCCCGTTCCGGGAATTCCGGCGCGAGGTACTGCCAGCCCGCCACGTCGTCCCAGCGCTCGATGGAGAGCCCGCTCAACTGGGCCCCCGAGGCGTGCAGGCGGAAGGTGAGGACGGCGTCGGGCACGCCGTCGAGATCGAGCACCGGCAGCACCAGGCCTTCGTCCCCGCCGTAGGTGCCGCCGTCGAGGTTCGTGCCCCACACCTTCGTCCCGGACTCCGCGCGGTAGGGGGTCTTCGAGGTCGGCACGCCCCACTCCCAGAAGGTGCCTTCGGGGTAGAGGCCACCGTCGTCGGCTTCGAGGTCAGTGCCGTCCCCGACCGTCCAGGTCCAGGTGTTGCCCGGGTAGTCCAGGGCAAAGGTGGGGCTGGTGCCCGCCTCGACCTCGGCCTTGTCCAGGGCGCCGTCGCCGTCGGTGTCGATCTCCCAGGGCGACGTCCCGTAGGTGTCCCGCTCGTCGAAGATGCCTGCGATGCCGTCGCCGTCGGTGTCCTGGGACTCCGCGGCCACGATCAGGTCGTCCACGTAGGTGCCCGGCTGGGTGGAGGTCTGCTCGGTCAGCATGCGCAGGCGCAGGACCACCGGGTTGTCCGCGGCCCCGGCGGGCAGGGGGACCATGGCGTCGAGCCAGGACGGGATGATGCCCGCGCTGGCCCAGCCCTCCTCGTCATAGGCGGGCTCGCCCTCGATGGTCAGCCAGCCGATCTGGGGATCGAGGTATTGGAGCTGGGTGCCGCTGGGCTGGGTCCGGTTGTCCTTCACCTTGCTGTACAGGCGGGTGGCGAAGGTGCCCTCGGCACCGGCGGGGAGCAGCACCGGGGGCAGGCACAGGCTGGTCTCGCTCTCCTCGGCGCTGTAGTAGTCGCCGCCGAGCACGGTGCCCCACAGCCGGGCTCCGCTGGTTGCGGCCCCCGGTCCGGACCCGGAGGGGATGCCCCACTCCCAGACCGTGTCGGTGGTCCAGGCGCCGCCGTCGTCCCCCTCGAAGTCCATCACGTAGGGCGAACTGACCGGAGCGCCGTAGCCGGGGGGCGCGGTGAGCACGAACACCGGCACCTCGTCCGACGCGGTGGCGTCCTCGTCGTCGGTCGCGACGAGCTGGAAGCGCAGGGTCGTCCCGCAGTGCCAGGCGCTGTCGGAGGGGGCGGTGAAGGTGGGGGCGAGGGTGTCGGCGCCGGTCAGGGTCACCGTCGGGCCCGCGGTCTGGGTCCAGGCCACGCTCTGCAGGGTGCCGTCCAGGTCCGAGGCCGACCCGGCCAGGGCGGCCCCCGTCCCCATGCGCACCACGACCGCGGGGCCGGCGTCGACGATGGGCGGGAGGTTGCCGAGGGGCGGCTCGATGTGGATGACCACCTGGTCCATGCCCGCGGCGCCCTCGTCGTCGATCACCACCAGCTGGAACACCGCCGGGGTGGTCGCCAGCACCAGGGGGGCGACGAAGTGCGGCGTGAGGGTGGCGGGGTGTACCAGGGTGACCGGCGGCCCCCCGAGCTGGGTCCAGGTGGTGCTCACCACCCGGCTGTCGTCGCTCGCGCTCCCCTGCAGGGTGGTTGTGGACCCGCTGGTCACGCTGTCGTCGGGCCCGGCGGAGGCGATGGGCGGGGGGTTGTCCGGGTTGCCCGGGTCGACGATGACGATCAGGGTGTCGGTGGTGGAGGCGCCCAGGTCGTCCACCGCCTCCAGCTCCAGCAGGAGCACCTGGGTGTCGGTCCCGGTCGGCGCGGTGAAGCTGGCGTTGAGCGAGCCGGCGTCGTCGAACACGATCAGGGGGCCGGAAAGGCGGCGCCAGGTGGTGGCGATCACCGACCCGTCCGCGTCGGTGGCGACGCCCGCCAGGGTCACCGGGGCCCCGGGAGTCACGAGCAGGTCCGGGCCGGCGTACACCTGGGGCGGCGCGTTCACCGGCAGCACGTCCACCGCGACCGTCTCGGTGGTGGACAGCCCGCCGCCGTCGGTGGCGGTCAGCGCGAACACCAGGGTCAGGTGGCTGTCGACCGGGGGCGCGGTGAAGGTGGCGGTGAGGGTGTCGGCGCCGGTCAGGGTCACCGGGGTGCCCACCAGCTGGGTCCACACGACGGTCATCGACGCCGGCTCCTCGTCGTAGGCCAGACCGTCCAGGGCGACGGGGGTCTCCTCGAGGACCGTCTGTCCCGACCCGGCCCATACCGTGGGAGGCCGGTCGCAGGAGCCGCCGGTGTCGACCACCGGGGTGTTGGGGTCGAAGTAGTCCTCGAAGCCGTCGCAGTCGTTGTCGAACCCGTCGCAGATCTCCACGGTCATGCCGGGGTGCACGTCCTCGCGCTCGTCGTCGCAGTCGTCGCCCAGGGCCACGGTGTCCGGGGGGGCCTGGCAGGCGGTGACGGCGGTGCTCGGGTCGCCGTGCCCGTCTTCGTCTCCGTCGCTGTACCAGGTGGTGTTGCCCGCGTAGTCCGGGTCCGCGACGTCCACGAGGTTGTCGCAGTCGTTGTCCAGCGTGTCGCAGAGCTCCGGGGCGCCCAGGTACACGGTGACCTCGCCGTCGTCGCAGTCCCCGGCGGTGGAGACGTGGCCTTCGGGCAGGCTGCAGGCCCGCACCTGGTTGGCGTTGGCGCCCCAGCCGTCCTCGTCGACATCTGCGTACCAGGTGCTCTGGCCGATCACGCTCGGATCCGCGTCGTCCACCAGATCGTCGCAGTCGTTGTCCACCTGGTCGCAGCGCTCGATGCCCTGGGGGCTGCGGGTCGGGTCGCCGTCGTCGCAGTCGAGGTCGTTGAGCACCGCGTTGACGGGAGCGACGCAGGCCGGGATCGGCTCCTCGGGGTCGCCGAAGCCGTCCTGGTCGGTGTCGGCGTACCAGGTGCGGGTGAGCTGCACCGTCTCGTCGGCGTCGTCACAGTCGCCCCCGGTGAGCACATAGCCCTCCGGCTGGGCGCACTTGAAGAGGATCGCGGCGTCCTGGCCGTAGCTGTCCTCGTCGTCGTCCCGGTACCAGGCCAGGCCGACCTGGTCCGGGTCGTCGTCGCCCAGCAGCCCGTCGCAGTCATCGTCGTAGCCGTCGCACAGCTCAGGGGCGCCGGGGTGGACGATGTCCGCGGTGTCGTCGCAGTCGCCGGGGGTGGCCACCCACGCCGCCCCGGGGGGGTCGCACCCGACGGTGGAGGTGACCGCGCTGTCGCCGAAGCCGTCGCCGTCGCCGTCGAAGTAGAAGGTGGGCGGCTCGAGCAGGGCGCCGGTGTCGACCAGGTCGTCGCAGTCGTCGTCGACGTCGTTGCACACCTCGGGCGCCCCCGGGAACACCAGCGGCTCCTCGTCGTCGCAGTCGTCGTCGTTGTTCGCCGTGTTCGGGGGCGGATCGCAGGTGTCCTGGGCCACGGGGACCAGGCTGCCGAAGCCATCCCCGTCCTCGTCCAGGAACCAGTCGGTGTAGGACAGCGGGTCCACGCCCGGATCGGCGCTGTCGGTCATGTCGTTGCAGTCGTTGTCGATCCCGTCGCAGACCTCCGACGCGCCGGGGTTGACCTCGGGATCGGCGTCGTCGCAGTCGGTCCCCCCGTCGGCCTCGTCTCGGGCGCCGTCCCGGTCGCAGTCCCACGGGTCGGTCCCGCAGGCCTGGGCGATGCCGTCCCCGCACACCTCGGGCGCGCCGGGATGGATCCCCGCGTCGGCGTCGTTGCAGTCCTGGGCGTTGGCGACGATGCCCTCGGTCTGGGCGCAGGCCTTCACCGGCAGGGAGGGCGCGCCGAAGCCGTCGCCGTCGCTGTACACGTAGTAGGTGTCGGCGTCGGCGGCCAGCAGGTCGATGGTGCCGTCACAGTCGTTGTCGACCCCGTCGCAGGCCTCGGTCGCCCCGGGAAACACCGTGGCGAAGGCGTCGTCGCAGTCGCCGCCCACCAGCACCGCGTCCTGGGGGACGATGCAGGCCTGCCGCCGCTCGCTGCCGAAGCCGTCGGAATCGGCGTCGACGAAGTACACCGGGTCGTTCTCGCGGAGCACCCGGTCCGGATCGGCATCGTCGATCTGGCCGTTGCAGTCGTCGTCGACCCCGTCGCACACCTCTTCGGCCTCGGGGTGGATCGCGGCGTTGTCGTCGTCGCAGTCGTTGTCGGGCGGACGCTTCTCGAACCCGTCTCCATCCACGTCCCACTCGCCCTCGGGCCCGTCGCAGGCGCCGTCGACGTTGTCGTAGGGGATCTCGACGGCGCCCGGGAACACGCTGGCGTCGCCGTCGTCGCAGTCGCCGTCGATTCGGGCGAGGTCGGCGAGGCAGCCGAGGCCCAGGTCGGGACCGGTCCCCACGTGGTCGCCATCGGCGTCGAGGTAGCGGGGGCTGACGTGGTCCACCGCGCCCGCCGTCGGGTCGCCGTCGCAGTTGTGGTCGATGGCGTCGCAGCGCTCGTCGGCGGTGACGTTGATCGCCGGGCTGCCGTCGTCGCAGTCGGTGGCCTGGGAGGCCTCGGTCCAGCCCGCGGGGGGCGAGGCCTCGCAGTGCTTGCCCGGGGTGTCGGGATCGCCGAACTGGTCGCCGTCGGCGTCGGCGTAGTAGGTCACGCCGCCCACCAGCCCGTCATCGCGGGCGTCGATGGCCCCGTCGCAGTCGTTGTCGACCTCGTCGCACACCTCGTCGGCGCCCAGGTACACGTCGGCGCGGGTGTCGTCGCAGTCCTCGCCTCCGACCCGTACGGTCTGCTGCCCGTCGCCGTCCGCATCGCAGCGGACGATCTCCGGGTCCTCGTCCCGGCAGTCGTCCCCGCCGAAGCGGTCCGACCACTCGCCGTCACCGTCCCGGTCTCGGACCTGTTCGAAGGTCCCCTCGCCGACGTAGGGGCATCCGGTCAGCAACAACGCAAGAGACAACCAGGCGAATCGCACCACGTCCACTCTCCGATCGGCACCATCATATCGTTTGCGACCTGCGATTGGCGTCGGATGGCCGACCGCTGTCCGATCGTGGCCGTTCACCCGCACATCCGACCCGCACACCTTCTCTCCGATGCACTGTTCAAGCGCATGTGGATAGACCTTCCAGATCTACGAGGGCACGTCCCAGATCCAGCGGCTGATCATCGCAAGGGAGATGTTCGAGCGGTAGCGGGGTAGGGGTCACCCTGCAGAGGTTTCGGTGCCCCTGTCCGTCGACGATATCCTCGAACGCACCCAGTGGGACTTCTTCTGGGTGCCGCCCTTCGCCGAGGTGATCGACCGGCCGGAGCTGCTCTACGTTCGGTGCCATCGGGACCTGGTGTTGCTCAACTGCGTCACCCGCACCCGCGCGGCGCTGGAGCGGCTGGATGCGCTCGTGGCCGAGGTCTCTGCGGCCCACCGGGGGGTGCGCTCACGCTGGTTGGTGCCAGCGACCTTCGACACGACATCCCTCGAGGCCGCCCTCGACCGCGCCGGGTACGCTCCGGCCGCACACCACGTGGTCTGTGCGGTTTCGGTCGACGCCTACGCCCTACGGCCCAACCCGGGCTTCACCGTCCAGCAGGTGCACGACCGCGGCACCCTCCTCGACTGCCTGCTGGTCGCGGACCGGGCTTTCGGGTCCGCGCAAGAGCGCACCGAATCAGAGCTGCAGTTCGAGCTGGATGCATGTACGCGTCCGGGACGCCGGGTCCACCGCTTCGTGCTCTACGACGCGGACGGCGCGCCGATCTCCTCGGGGGGGCTCAACGCCTATCCCGACCTCTCCTTCGGGTTCCTATGGGCGGGTGGCACCGTCCCCGAGGCCCGCAATCGCGGCGCCTATTCGGCCCTCCTCGCCGCTCGGGTTCGGGTAGCCCGGGCGCTCGGCATCGAGCGCGTCGGCCTGTATGCACGCACCGACACCTCGGCCCCGGTGGTCGAGCGGCACGGGTTCGCCCGGTACGGGCCGATGACCTACTGGGACCGCGCGTGACCGGATGACGAGTGGATGGCCTCCTCTTCGCCGATCGAGGGCCGCTCGGGTCGGTGTGCGGTCTGGTCGGCAGGTTCTCCCCTGACTGGCGGTCCCCCCAGCGAGGTCTCGCTCCGCCGCCCGTCCAGGAACTCGAACACCACCCGGTCGCCCCGCTTCCAGGCGGCCATCAGCCCGTCATGGACCAGGCCGTGGTGGGTGCAGCAGAGGCTGATCAGACCCTCTTCGCGGTGGTCGCCGCCGTGCTGCCTTTCGTGCAAGTGGTGCAGGTCGAGCCAGAGCCGGTTCGTGCAACC
>JAFDJI010000102.1 GCA_019307545.1 Deltaproteobacteria bacterium
CGGGGGCCATGACTGCGACGATGACGACAACACGGTGTTCCCGGGCGCGCCGGAGACCCCAGACGACGAGATCGACCAGGACTGTGATGGTGACGACGCCATCGCGGACGTCGACGAGGACGGGTACGACAGCCCCGAGTGGGGTGGCACCGACTGTGACGACAGCGACGCCACCATCAACCCGGGCGGGACGGAGATCCCCTACGACGGCATCGACCAGGATTGCGACGGCGAGGACGAGTGCGACGTCGACGAGGACGGGCAGGTCGCCGAGGAATGCGATGGCGACGACTGCGACGACACCGACGCCACCATCGGCCTGGCCTTCGCCGAGACGCCCTACGACGGCATCGACCAGGATTGCGACGGCGAGGACCTGTGCGATGTCGACTGCGACGGTTTCGACGCCGACAACGACGCCTGCGGTGGCGACGACTGCGCGGACGACGACCCGGCCACCTACCCGGGGGCCATGGACAACCCGCTCGACGACATCGACCAGGACTGCGACGGCGAGGCGGCAGACCTCTTCGTCACCGGTGGATGCGACTGCGACACCGGCGGCGGCGCGCCGTGGACGGGTGCCGCGGTGCTCGGGGTGATGCTCGCGTTCGTGAGGCGCCGCCGGGATGCGCTCCTCGGGACGCGCAACGGGAGGGGGTGACCCCATGTTCGGCAAGCGCTCGATCCTTTGGTTGTGCGCGCTGGTACTCCCCGCGTCCGCGTTTGCGCAGGAGCGGGTGGGGTTCGACGCGCACGGCTTCAACATGGTGCCCGACGACGGCGACCTCCAGGACCTGATGGTCACCTGGCGGGCCGAGCCCCAGCAGTTGGGCGCCATCGGAATCAACGGGGTGGTGGAGTACGCCAACCGCCCACTGGTCCTCCGGGTCCACGAGGGTGACGACAAGACCCGGATCCCGCTGGTGGAGCACGTCCTCGCCCTCAACCTGGGGGCGAGCGTCGGGTTGCACGAGCGGATCGCGGTGGGGATCTCCGCTCCGGTGTACCTGCTGACGGTGGCTCGTGAGTTCGACGAGGAGGCGCGCACCGGGGGCCCGGCCCTGGGCGATCTCCGCCTGGCCGTGCCCATCAACCTCGCGAACCTGGGTGACGGGACCTTCGGGTTCTCCGTCATTCCCTTCGGGGTCGCCCCGACGGGGCCCGCGGAGCGGTTCCTGGGCTCGGATACCTTCTACGGGGGCGGCATCCTGGCGGCCACCTACGGGACCGAACCCCTGAGCGTCTCGCTGCACGTCGGCGCCCAGAGCGGCAACAAGCTCCAGTACGAGAACATCACCGGTGGGGCCCAACTCCTGACCGCCGCGGGCCTGAGCTACCTGCTCACCGACACCCTGGCGCTGCGGGGCGAGGTCCGGTTCGACCCGAGCCTCAACCCCTCCGAGGAGAGCCCGGTGGCACTGGCCGAGGCCCCCGGAGAGGCCTACCTCTCGGCCCGCGGCCATGCCGGAGAGCACCTGTACTGGACCACGGGCCTGTCCACCGCCTTCACCCCGGGCGTCAGCGCGGCCTCGCTGCGCGTGTTCGCGGGCATCGGGTTCATGACCGGCAAGGATCGCGGTCGCGACGTGGACGGGGACGGGTTCGTGGACTCCCTCGACACCTGCCCGGAGGAGATGGAGACCTACAACGAGTACAAGGACGACGACGGGTGTCCCGACGAGTTGGCGAAGGTCCGGATCAAGGTGGTGGACCCCAACGGCAAACCCGTCTCCGGCGCCATGGTGACCTACGACGGCGAGGAGTTGGGCCAAACCAACAACGCCGGTGTGATCTCCACCTCGGATCGGATGCCCGGAACCACCGCAAAGGTCGGCGCCGTGGCTGACGCGTTCGAGCCGGGCGAGGTCGGCGTCGACCTGAGGGAAGGGGAGCAGACGCAGGAGATCACCCTGGAGGGTGTGCCGCGCCCGGTGCGCGTCATCGCCAAGAACCAGGCGGGTGAGCCGGTGGACGCCACCCTCTCCTTCGCCGGCGGACCCGAGGTGATGGAGATCACCAACCTCGGCGAGGACGGCGAGGCGGCGTTCTCGCTGCGGCCCGGCGACTGGAACCTGGTGTTCGCCCACGACGACTATGGCTCGTTGCGCCAGCCCCTGGCCCTGGGTCCGGGGACCAACGAGATGGTGGTCGCGGTGGTGCTGGAGCCGGCGATGGTCGAGGTGACCCCGGTGGAAGTCGTCGCCTTGGAGAACATCTTCTTCGACTTCAACCAGGCGACGGTCCGCAAGGACTCCTTCCGGATCATCGAGGAGGTCGCGGCCACGCTGCTCGCCAGCCCCCACATCAAGAAGGTCGAGGTGCATGGCCACACGTCCTCCGAGGGCACCGAGCAGTACAACCTGGACCTCTCCCAGCGGCGGATGGAGAGCGTAGTGGGCGCGCTGGTGGAGCGCGGGGTGGAGCGGTCGCGCCTGGTCCCGAAGGGCTTCGGCGAGTCCCAACCCATCGACACCAACGACACCGAGGCGGGTCGGCAGAAGAACCGGCGGGTGGAGTTCGTCATCACCGACTCGACGCCGTAGGGCATCAGCGCCCCGGACGCCGGGCCCTGGGTTATCAGCGGGGCCATGAAGCCTCCGTTCGACATCGCCGCCGACCTGGACACCCCGGTCTCCGCGTTCCTCAAGCTCGCCCCCTTCCGACCGCGCTTCCTGCTGGAGAGCGTGGAGGGAGGCGAGCGGGTCGGACGGTACTCCTTCATCGGCTTCGGAGACGGCCTCGAGCTACGCTTGACCGGGGACGGGTTCTCGCTCGACGGGGAGGTGAGGCCGGCCCCTGCCTCCACCGCCGAGATGCTCGATCGGTTCCGTGCCGCCCTGGAGCGGGCACCCCGCCCCGAACCCGCGGCCGGGGTACCTTTCGCGGGCGGGCTGGTCGGCGTGGCCGGGTACGACCTCGTGCGTCGCATCGAGCGCCTCCCCGACCGTTCTGCTCCAGTGGTCGGCCACCCGGAGGCCGCCTACTACGCCCCCCCGTCGCTGCTGGTGTTCGATCACGTCAGCCGCCGGGTGGCGTTGCTCCATGATGGGCCCGAGTCGGAGAGGCAAGCGCTGGTCCGCGAGGTGGTGCGGGCGCTGCGCGGGCCGGTGCCCCAGGGCGCGTCAGGGGGAAGGACCACCGCGCCGGTGCCCAGCATGGACCGGGCCGCGTACATGCGAGGGGTGGAGGCCACCCGAGAACACATCGCCGCTGGGGACGTGTACCAGTTGGTCCTTTCGACGCGTTTTTCCGGGGAGACCACCCTCGATCCCTTCCAGGTGTACCGGGCCCTGCGGCTCCTCAACCCCTCGCCCTACATGTACTTCTGCGCGTTCGGGGATCTGTCGGTGGTGGGCTCCTCTCCCGAGGCCCTGGTCCGCCTGCAGGACCGGCGGGCCACCCTCCGTCCCATCGCGGGGACCCGCCCTCGAGGCGCCACGCCAATACAGGACGCCGCGCACGAGCAGGACCTGCTCGCGGACCCCAAGGAGGGCGCGGAGCACGTGATGTTGGTGGACCTGGCCCGCAACGACCTCGGACGGGTCGCGGTGCCGGGGTCGGTGCGCGTGGATCCGTACCGCAAGATCGAGCGCTACAGCCACGTCATGCACATCGTGAGCGGTGTCGAGGGGGTGCTCGCGTCGGACGCCGACCAGTTCGACCTCTTCGCTGCGGCGTTCCCCGCGGGTACCGTGGTGGGCGCCCCCAAGGTGCGGGCCATGGAACTCATCGAGGAGATGGAGCCGGTGCGTCGCGGGCTCTACGCGGGGACGGTGGGCTACTTCGGGCACCAGGGCACCATGGACCAGGCGATCGCCATCCGCACCCTGGTGTTCCGGGACGGCGGGTACTCCTACCAGGTCGGGGCGGGGCTGGTCGCAGATAGCCGGCCCGATTCCGAGCACCAGGAGGTGATGGCGAAGGGCGCTGCGCTGGGTGCCGCACTGGCGCTGGCCGGGGAGGGGCTGTGAGCACCGCGCGGGTCCTGCTGATCGACAACTACGATTCCTTCACCTTCAACCTGGTGCAGTCGCTGCGCGTTCTCGGCGCCGAGGTCCTGGTGTATCGGAACGACCGCATCGAGGTCGAGGCATCTCTGGCCCTGGAGCCCACCCACCTGATGATCTCGCCCGGGCCCGGGAGACCGGAGGACGCCGGGGTGACCCTGCGGATGCTCGAGGCCTATATGGAGCGGGTTCCGATCCTCGGGGTGTGCCTGGGCCACCAGGCGCTGGCGGTGGTGCTCGGTGGGGTGGTGGACCGCGCCCCGCGGCTCATGCACGGCAAGTCCTCGCTGGTGCACCACGACGACAAGACCCTGTACCGCGGGCTCCCCAACCCCTTCCAGGGTGCCCGGTACCACTCGCTGGCGGTGCCCGAGCCGTCTCTCCCAGACGACCTGGTGGTGACCGCCCGCACCTCGCGGGATGAGGTGATGGGCATCCGCCACCGGACCCTGCCGGTGGAGGGGGTGCAGTTCCACCCCGAGAGCGTGCTCACCCCGGAGGGGGATCGGCTGCTCTCCAACTTCCTCGAGCAGGAGGCCTGATTGGACCCGCGCATGTTGCTGGAGCGGCTGCTGGCTGGCGACGATCTCACCCAGGACCAGGCGGGCGAGTTGATGGAGGCGCTCATCGCTTCCGAGGTGGCCGACGTGGTGAAGGCCGGCCTCTTGGTGGCCCTACGCGCCAAGGGAGAGACCGCGGATGAGGTTCGGGGCATGGCCCTGGCCATGCGGCGGGCCGCGCGTCCCCTTCCGAGGGACGACGATGAACTCGTCGTCGATACCTGCGGCACCGGTGGGGATGGTTCGCACAGCTTCAACGTGTCCACCGCCACCGCGCTGCTGTGCGCCGCCGGCGGGTGTCGGGTGGTCAAGCACGGAAACCGCTCGGTGTCCAGCCAGTGCGGCAGCGCGGACGTGCTCGAGGCCCTGGGAATCCCGCTTCCCCCGGATCCCGAGTCCGCTGCCACCGCGCTTCGCACCCATGGCTTCACCTTCCTGTTCGCCCCGGTGTTCCACCCGGCGATGAAGGCGGTGGTCCCGGTGCGACGGGGTCTGCGCGTGCGTACGGTGTTCAATGTGCTGGGCCCCCTCACAAACCCGGCATCGCCCCGTCACCAACTCGTGGGTGCCTTCAGCGAGGATGCGGCCGTCCTCATGGCGGAGACGCTCTCCGGGCTTCCCATCGACCGCGCGTTCGTGGTGCACGGCGCGCCGTCCTGGGACGAGGCCACCCCGGTGGGCCCCTTCCTGCTCCTGGACGTGACCCCGGGACAAGTGGTGCGGCGGACCGTCGACCCCGCGGAGTACGGCCTGGCCCGCTGTGCCCCGGAAGACCTCGCCGGCGGGGATGCTCGCCACAACGCCGGTCTGCTTCGGACCCTGTTCGCCGGGGAGCGGAACGCGATTCGCGACGCGGTGGTACTGAACACCGCCCTCGTCTTCCAATTGGTCGGGTCTGCCTCGGCACCCCGAGAGGCAGCGGACCTCGCCGCCGCGGTGATCGACGACGGACGGGCGCAACGGTACCTGGACCGCCTGGTGGGGTCGTCCGGTTGACGCGGTCCCTCTTGGACCAGATGGCCACCTCCAGCCAGGAGCGGGTGGAGCAGGCGAGGGCGCGAGAAGACCTTCCCGCGCTCCGCACCCGCGCGCTGGACCGCGCTCCGCCACCGCCGCTGGTGCGCTCCCAGAGTGGGTTCGACCTCATCGCCGAGGTGAAGCTGCGCGCCCCGTCGGCGGGGGTGCTGTCTCGGCCTCCCGACCCGGAGCGGGAGGTGGCGCGGCGAGCACGGGCCTATGCCGACGCGGGGGCGGCGGCGATCTCGGTGCTCACCGAGCCCTCACGCTTCGATGGAGACCTGTCCCACCTCGCCGCGGCCGCGGCGGTTTCACCCGTGCCCGTCCTCCGCAAGGACTTCCTCGTCGACCCCTACCAGGTGTGGGAGGCGCGTGCCGCTGGGGCCGGCGGGGTGTTGCTCATCACCCGCATGTTGGAGGACGTGGTCCTGGACGCCGCGTTGTCCGCGGTGGCCGAGGCGGGGATGTTTGCGCTGTTGGAGGCCTTCGACGGCCACGACCTGGATCGCACCGCCCGGGCTGTCGCGCAATGGCCCACCGATGCACCCACCCCTCTGGTCGGGGTGAACAGCAGGGACCTGACCTCCCTGGAGGTCGACCTCGGACGGCTCCCCTCCCTGGTGGCGCGGATCCCGGAGGGGACCGTCCCGGTTGCAGAGAGCGGGGTGACCACCCCGGATGACGCGGCGTCCGTCGCTCGGGCCGGGTACGCCCTGGTCCTGGTCGGGACCGCGCTCATGTTGGCGCCCGATTCCCGCGTCTTCGCGCGGGCGTTGCTGGAGGCGGGCCGGTCGGCCCGGGGTGGAAGCCAATGAGCCTCCGCATCAAGATCTGCGGCCTGTCTACTCCCGAGACGGTGGAGGCGGCCGTGCGTGCGGGCGCCACCGCGGTGGGTTTGGTGTTCGCCCCCGGTTCGCCGCGCCACATCGAGGTCGGGCTCGCCACCACATTGCTCGACGCGGTCCCACCGGGTGTACAGCGCATCGCGGTGTTCCGGCATCCCACCCCCGCCCAGGTCGACGCCATCCGTCACCTCCCGCTGGACGGCCTGCAGGCCGACGCGGAATGGGGCGGCGCGGGTGTCCCCCGGGGGTGGTACTTCCTCCCCGCGTACCGCAACATCCCGGGCCTCGTGGCACGGTTGGCGGAGGTTGCGTGGTCGGCGGACGGAGAGGGTCTCGAAGGGGCGTTCTTGCTCGATGGCCCGCGCGGCGGTGGCGCAGGGGTGGTCGGCGACCCACAGCGTGCCGCTCGGGCCGCACGCATGGGGCGGATGGTCCTCGCGGGGGGACTGACCCCGGTCAACGTGGCGGATGCCATCCGCGCCGTCCGCCCCTTCGGGGTGGACGTGAGCAGTGGGGTGGAGGTTGCCTCGGGCATCAAGGACCCCGCGCTGATCGAGGCATTCGTATCCGCAGCCCGCGAGGCGGCTGCACAGCTGGGAGATTGAGATGGCGGATGATCTGCAGGGCCTGATCGACGGCGCCTGGCCCGACGAGCGCGGTCGGTTCGGCGAGTTCGGGGGCCGGTTCGTCCCCGAGACCCTGATGGGCGCGTTGCAGCGCCTCGAGCACCACGCCCGCACCGCCTTGGTGGACGACGCGTTCCGCGCGCTGCTCGGGCGGGAGCTATCCGAATGGATCGGGCGCCCCACGCCGCTCACCCCAGCGGCGCGCCTCGGAGAGGTGTGGGGGGCCGAGGTGTGGCTCAAGCGCGAGGATTTGGCACACACCGGTGCCCACAAGATCAACAACGCCATTGGCCAGGCGCTCCTGGCCAAGCGCATGGGCGCGCGTCGGGTGGTCGCCGAGACCGGGGCCGGGCAGCACGGCGTGGCCGCGGCGGCGGCCTGTGCGCGGCTCGGCCTCCCCTGCACCGTGTACATGGGGGCGGTCGATGTGGAGCGCCAGGCGCCGAACGTGCAGCGCATGGACCTCATGGGGGCGAAGGTGGTGCCGGTGCACGCCGGCGACGCCACCCTGCGGGCGGCGATCGACGAGGCGCTGCGCGACTGGGTGAGTGATCCGGAGGGGACCTTCTACCTTTTGGGCTCGGCGGTGGGGCCCCACCCCTACCCATGGCTGGTGCGGGAGATGCAGTCGGTGATCGGGCGTGAGGCACGAGCCCAGATCCGAGCGCAGGCGGGTGGGCTGCCCGACGTGGCGGTGGCGTGTGTGGGCGGCGGCTCCAACGCCATCGGCCTGTTCCATCCGTTCCTTGGCGATGCCAGTGTCCGGCTGCTGGGGGTGGAGGCGGGGGGTCGGGGAAGCGGACTTGGGGAGCACGCCGCGACCGTCGCCTGGGGCACCCCCGGGGTGCTGCACGGGACCTTCAGCCTGCTCATCCAGGACGCGGACGGACAGGTGATCGAGACCCCCTCCATCTCGGCCGGCCTGGACTACCCGGGGGTCGGGCCGGAGCACGCCCTGCTTCACCGCATCGGCCGGGCTCGCTACATCACCGTGGGCGACGAGGAGGCGGTGGAGGCTCTCGGTGAATGCACCCGCCTGGAAGGCATCCTGCCCGCGCTGGAGTCTGCCCACGCCTTCGCGGGCGCGCGGCAGTGGGCCAGGGAGAACCCGGGGAAGCGGATCCTCATCGGATGCTCCGGTCGCGGCGACAAGGACCTCGGCATCCTCGCGGCGCATGGGGGTGGACGATGACCGGGGCCCAGCGACTTGAGGCCTCCCTGCGCGCTCCCCGGTGGGCGGGGCGCCCGGCGCTCATGCCCTACCTGACTGCCGGCTACCCCGACCGGTCTGGCTTCTCGGCCCTGCTGCGTCGGGTGGCTGCGGTGGCGGATGCGGTGGAGATCGGGGTGCCCTTCAGCGATCCGATGGCCGATGGGGTGAGCATCCAGGCGTCGAGCCGCACGGCCCTGGAGAACGGGGTCACCTTGCGGTGGATCGTGGCGACCCTGGCCAAGATGGATCCGCGTCCGGACGCCCCCCTGCTGCTGATGAGCTACCTCAACCCTCTGCTCGCCTATGGCGTGCCGGGGTTGATGCGCGACGCCGCCGCGGCTGGGGTGTGCGGGCTCATCATCCCCGATCTCCCCTGGGAGGAGTGCGGGGCGGTGAGAGAGGAGGCGCAGGAGGTCGGGCTGGCTCTGGTCCAGTTGGTCACCCCGATCACGCCTCCGGACCGACTGGCGACCCTGACCGCGGGCAGTCGCGGGTTCGTGTACGCCGTGACCATGACCGGGGTCACTGGTGGCGAGGTCCTGCCCGCGGCGCTGCGCGACTACCTGGACCGGATTCGCGTCGCGTCCCCGGTGCCGGTGTGTGCCGGCTTCGGGATCCGAAGTCCGGAGCAGGTGGAGGGCCTCACCGGGCTCGCGGACGGCGTGATCGTGGGCTCCGCGCTCATCGACGTGCTGGCCCGGGGGGAAGACCCAATCGCGTTCCTGAAGGCATTGGTGGGGGCGTGATCGTCAGCCGGTTCCCTGGCGGCACCATCGCTGGACCTCGCCGGTCTGCAGGTCCTCGTGCCACGCTTCGTCCACGCCGTCCTCTCGGCGGATGAACCCCACCTGGGCCTTGCCGAAGGGGTGGCCCAGACCGCCGACGTTCATGCACAGGCAGTGCCCGAGCTGTATCGCGCCCGGAGACTCGTGGATGTGGCCGCACACCAAGAACCCCACCTGGCGCTCGGCCCGCTCCCGGATGGCCACGCTGCCGGCGTGCTCCTGCCGAAAGGGGATGTAGTCTAGGGGGGTGTCGTGGGGCGGGCAATGCACCAGCAGCACGTCGCATCGGGGAACGTCCCGGCGCCGGATGTCGTCCTCGTCCCACTCGTAGCTGAAACCGTGGCGATGGGGGCCGGAGCCCCCGATGCCCGCGATGGCGACCCCGCCGAGGCTGTCCAGGCCATCGTCGATGTTTCCCGACCCCTCGACTTCGGGGAGGTC